>CANBLA010000184.1 GCA_947369305.1 uncultured Clostridia bacterium | reverse complement strand
ACCTTAAAATTGACTACTGGTGGAAATTTTGGATATACATTTAGAGTAGTTCCAAAGCATGAAATGTTGCTAGATCAAGAAAATTTGAATTTAGTGAAATGGATCGAAAAATAAAAAATTTTTATCCGGTGTTTCAAGTGTGAAACACCGGAATTTTTAATATGCAAATTTTAAAATATGTTTTTTACTAATAAACCTTGACTATTTTTCCTAAAAATTATATGATAAAAAAGAACTCAAAATAAAGGAGAAATATATGGAAAAGAATAGATATAATACACCATTGAGTGGTAGATATCCAAGTGAGAAAATGAACTATATTTGGTCAGATGACAGTAAATATTCCACTTGGAGAAAATTATGGGTAGCGTTAGCTGAAACCGAAAAAGAACTTGGAATTGATATAACAGAAGAACAAATCAGCCAAATGAAAGAACACATTTTTGATATCGATTATGATGTAGTTGCTAAAAGAGAGGCAGAATGTAGACATGATGTCATGGCTCATGTGTATGAATTTGGCACCAAATGCCCACTTGCCAAACCAATCATTCATTTGGGCGCAACTTCATGTTATGTAACTGATAACACAGACGTTATTTTGATGTTTGATGCTTTGAAATTAATTAAGCAAAAATTAATGGTCGTAATCCATAACTTGAAAAATTTTGCGGAAAAATATAAAGCAACAACTTGTTTAGGCTATACGCATTTTCAACCAGCACAACTCACAACCGTAGGAAAAAGAGCAACCTTGTGGTTACAAGATTTAATCGAAGATTTAGAAGAATTAGAATTTGTCCAAACTCACATGAAACTCTTAGGTTGCAAAGGCACAACAGGAACACAGGAAAGTTTCATGAAATTATTCAAAAACGAAGAAAAAGTCAAACAAATCGATAGTAAAATTGCGGAAAAAATGGGATTTGACAAAGTTTTTGCAGTTTCTCGGACAAACCTATACCAGAAAATTGGACAGCAGAGTGTTAAGTTTACTAGCACGGAATTGCACAAAGTGCGTCAAAATTTGCCAACGACATGCGTTTATTGCAACACGAAAAAGAATTAGAAGAACCATTTGAAACAGGTCAAATTGGCTCATCAGCCATGGCCTATAAAAGAAATCCAATGAGAAGTGAGCGCATCAATTCACTAGCAAGACACGTTATTGCACTTTCTATGGATCCAAACATGACAGCCAGCACACAATGGCTAGAAAGAACCTTAGACGATTCAGCAAACAAGAGAATTTGCGTACCAGAAGCTTTTTTAGCAGTTGATTCGATTTTGATTTTATATGCCAATATAACAAATGGAATCGTCGTATATGAAAATGTCATCAAAACCAATATGATGCAAGAATTGCCTTTTATGGGAACCGAAGAAATTTTGATGAATGCAGTCCTAAAAGGCGGAGACAGACAAGAACTGCACGAAAAAATTCGTATTTATTCTATGGAAGCAGGAAAAGAAGTCAAAGAATTTGGTAGACCCAATGATTTAGTTGACAGAATTGCAAGAGATAGCACATTTGGCATGACAAAAGAAGAAATTTTGTCAGCCCTAAATCCAGACAATTTATGTGGTCGTGCCCAAAACCAAGTAACTGATTTTATCGAAACAATCGTAAATCCAATTTTAGAAAAAAATAAACATGATTTAACCATCGAAATAGGAAACGTAAATGTATAACATAGGGGCGCGGGACACCGTGCCCGACTTGGGTTACAGGTAAATGATAAAAATAAGAAAGGAATAAAAATATGGCAAAAGTAAACGTAGTATTAGGAACCTTTTACGGAGACGAAGGAAAAGGAAAAATCATAGATTATCTATCCCAAAAAGCCGATTTTGCAGTAAGATGCACAGGCGGGAATAATGCAGGACATACCATTCAAGTAGATGGCAAAACCTATGCTTTTCATTTGATTCCATCAGGAATTTTAAATCCAAACACAAAAGCAATCATTGGAAATGGTGTTGTAGTTGACCCCAAAGTTTTGATTGAAGAGATTGAAAGTCTTAAAAATAGTGGTTATGAAGTGAACAATTTATACATTAGTGACAAGGCGCATGTCATTTTTCCCTATCATGTTGAGTTTGACCAATTATTAGAAGACTTGAGAGATAAAAATGATAAAATTGGAACCACCAAACGTGGAATTGGTCCAGCTTATTGTGATAAATTTGAGAGAAGCGGGATTCGAATGGAAGATTTCATCTCGGATCGATTTGAAAATTTGCTTAAAAGAAATGTTGGGCAAAGAAATAAGATTTTGGAGTTGTATGGATGTCAATTGTTTGATAGTGATAAAATTTTTGCACAATACCAAAAGTATGCAGAATATTTAAAACCATATGTAGTAGATACAGTAAGCATGTTGCACGAAGCATTAGAGCAAGATAAAACAATATTATGCGAAGGGGCACAAGCAACTTTATTAGACATTGATTTTGGAAGTTATCCATTTGTGACATCCTCAAATCCCACAATTGGTGGAATTTCAACAGGAAGTGGCATTGGCGCAAAATATATGAATGAAGTC
>CANBLA010000183.1 GCA_947369305.1 uncultured Clostridia bacterium | reverse complement strand
TCACAAGCACTCTTGCCACTAAATCAATTCCTTCTGCATATGTTTCAAATGAAAATGAGCTTTCATACGGAGAGCTATCGTACGCACCATAGCCAAACAAATTCTTTTTGTTTTGCGAAATGGTCGAAGTTCCCCATCCACTTTCATGAATTGCCATTGAAGCTAAGAATACACCATTTATATGATAATTCTTGTCCACATTATAAAACGCTTCTGCATTATCTGAAATAATATTATTTTTATCCGATTTGTTCCCAGACAAAATTCTCTTGTAATCCTCCAAAGTTAAATCCGTCGATTGATTTAACGGCATGTCCTCCTGTAACGTCATTTTAATTTTTTGACGTCTATTGGCATCTACTATTCCCGGCGTTACTTTTGCTGAAGTTAAAACTTTAGTTTTAACAAAACCTTCTAATCCGTCATAAGTTACTTTACACCAGTCTTCTCCTCTTAATTCCTCTACAGTAACATCTAAACTTTCCAAAATGGTAACAATTTCATCCGCCGATTCTTGTGCATTCGCTCTTAACACAACTTCTTCTGTGACATACATCCTATCACCCAAATGCACTTTATTCTCTGCCAAAAATTTCGAAGTTCCTCGTTCCACAATTTGCACGATAGGATTTTCAACTGGAATTGTCTCTAATACATTTTCTGACACCAATTCATTATTTTCATAAGATTTAATTACTGTAACTTGTTGCCTTCCTTTTACTCCCTCCTGTACAATCACCTCTTCACCCTCTGGCAAATTAGGATTTTCTACATATTGTATTTCAAACTCAATAGGGCGCTCCTCTTCCGCATATTCTTTTGATTTCAAAATACTCACATTCTCCATCAAAATATTCTCTATTTCAATGGCATTTTCGTTGGTTTCTAGAATCAATTCTCCTTTTGCATTAACAGGTATTGCTTGCTCTTGTTGCTCTTTTATAGAAATATTTTCTTTCAGTATATTTTGTGTTGCAATCTCTTGCTGTTCTGTCGTATTATCAGCCATTGTTTTAGCAAATATTGTAGTGGAGAAAATACATGTAAATGCCACAATTATAATTGTTGTAAGTACAATGATTTGTTCTTCCTTCGCAATTTTAGATAGATTGACATGTTTTATTTTACTTTCTGCAACTCGCTTTCCTTTTCTAAATCGTCTCTTTGATACTGTTTCCACAGTCTCCTTACGCTTGATGTCTTCTAAACAACTCTTCATTTGGTCAAGATTTTGTTGCATCTGTTCAAAGTCATTATTTCTCATACTTTTCATCCATTCTTAAAATTCTACAAGATTATTATATCCTATTTTATTTGACTTGTCTATACAATTTTTTAGATAATTTGGAATTATATTCTTTTAAACACAACATTTTCAAAATCAGTTATTTCAAAATTGGATGAGCCATTTTCAATTATATCTTCTGCGGGCATATCGAGTGAAATGGTTCCTTTAAAGGTCACATTTTCATTAGTTTCAATTAGAATGTCAAAACTTAATGAAAATTTAATTTGCTCTAATGTTAAACCTATGTTCTGCAATAGTTTCCCATCATACGTAATTTCTGTTGAATCATTTGAAATATAGTTTCCTAAATTGTCAAGTGCAACTCGGCAACTAATAACACCTCCATTGTTGGCAATTTCTAAGGTTTTCAAATCGTCAATTGTCGCTCCTGTATACGTAATGCTTTCTCCCAAATAATTTTGTTCACTATGCATATAAGTTTTTCCTAAGTCACCTGTAGGTCGATAAATCGCCACTTCTCCTTTAGCAGGAGCCTTCGTTACATTAAAATTTTCTATCGTAATTTGCTTGATAGTTTCTTCTGTAACTTCATTTTTATCGATATAAAAATATAAATCATTAGCCTGTTTTACGTTAATATTCCAAATATTTTGTCCATCATCGATTGGCATTCCTTCCACAGTACTAATAACAAAAATCTTAGAAATACTATATGGCAAACTTTTTTCGCCTTCTACCTGATATTTGACCATATTAGAAATAATCACCATTAGCACAATAAATACACAAAATAAAAAAATGCTTTTTTTAAATATCTGACTTTTTTTCATTTTTATTTCTCTCCCTCAATTTTTTGAAAAACGTTTTTAATATTGTTTCACACTCGTCCTTTAAAATATATTTCTCAACTTCAATTTTATGATTAAATTTATATTCCAACAAATTCAAAACTGAGCCACAAGCACCTGTTTTATCGTCTTGTGTGCCGATATAAAGTTTTCGAATTCTAGCATTAATCAAAGCTCCAGCGCACATCGAACATGGTTCTAACGTCACATACATATCACAATCTGTCAAACGCCAACTTCCTAGTTTTTTGCACGCCTTCTGAATTGCCAAAATCTCAGCATGACTCGTTGCATCACACTTTAGTTCTTTGATATTATGTGCTCTTGCTATAATTTTGTCATCTCTTACAATCACAGCACCAACTGGTACTTCGTCTTTCCCAAAAGCCTTACCGTGCTTCTTTTAGTGCTTCTTTCATAAATTTTTCTTCCATACATCACCTTTTTATTTTTAAA
>CANBLA010000182.1 GCA_947369305.1 uncultured Clostridia bacterium | reverse complement strand
AAAAAGGCAAGCGATATTTCAAATCTTGTGCCAGAAGCAAAAGTTGATTTGGCACATGGTCAAATGAGTGGTTCAGAGCTGGAAAATATCATGCAAGATTTTGTTGACCAAAAAACAAATGTGCTGGTTTGTACCACAATTTTAGAATCTGGAATCGATATTCCAAATGCGAACACAATTATTGTGGAAAATGCTGACAGACTTGGTTTGGCACAATTGTATCAAATTCGTGGACGTGTGGGACGTTCAGAAACGCAGAGCTATGCCTACATTACGTATCGCAGGGATAAAATGCTTTCCGAAGATGCCGATAAACGATTAAAAGCGATTAAAGAATTTACAGAGTTTGGCTCAGGTTTTAAAATTGCGATGCGTGATTTGGAAATTCGTGGAGCAGGAAGCGTTATGGGAGAAATTCAGCATGGACACATGGAACAAGTTGGGTATGATATGTATTGTAAATTACTAGACGAAGTGGTAAAAGAAATGCAAGGCGAAACGATTGAAGAAGAGATTGAAATTCAAATTGATTTGAATGTTTCGAGTTTTATTCCAGATGAATTTGTAGAAAGTCCGAGTCAAAAAATTGAAATTTACCAAAATATTTCGGCTTGTAAAAAGGAAGAAGATATCGAAAATGTGATGGATGAAATCATTGACCGATATGGGCAATTTCCAAAAGAAATTGAAAATTTATTGGAAATTGCAAGAATTAAAAATTTAGCACGTGAAAAATTTGTACTAAAAATCGTTCAACGAGGAAATAATATCATATATTACTTTGACGAGAAAAAATTTAATGTGGGTATTGTGGAAAAATTAATGCAGATTTACAAAGCGAAAATTAAATTTTCACCATCTAAAGTAAGCCCTTATATTACAGTTCAGATTTCAAATGATTTTGAAATTTTAAAAGAATGCAAAGAATTTCTAGAAAGGATTTAAAAATGGTAATTACAAGCAAAGACAATGATTTAATTAAACATATTCGAAAGTTAAAAGAGAAAAAATACCGAGATGAATTTGGCGAATTTGTTGTAGAAGGCGCCAAGATGATTGAAGAGGCCATTCATGAACAGGCTGAAATAAAATACATTGTTGTGTGTGATGATTGTAGAACAGAAAGTTCTATGACACAAGAGCAATTATATGATATTGCAAAATATGAATGCATTTATGTAAGTGAAAAGATTTTTTCTCTTATTACAGATGTTGTTGCACCACAAGGAATTATGGCAATTGTGGCAAAACCAATGAAAACGGAGAATAAGATTGATTATAAAGCAGACAATTTTTTGCTTTTGGATAATATTCAAGACCCGGGCAATATGGGGACGATTTTACGAACAGCGGATAGTTTAAATATGAAACAAATTATTGTATCTAACGGAACGGCAGATTGTTATAATTCAAAAGTTGTACGTTCCACGATGGGAGCGATTTTTCGCGTGAATGTGATTGAACGTGATTTAGAAAAAGTTATCAAGGAAATGAACAAACGTCAAATTAAAATATATGGAACGGATTTAAAAACAGATAAAACAATTTATGATGTTGATTATCGAAAAACAGCGGTCATAATTGGAAATGAAGCAAATGGTGTATCGGAAAATATTTTGAATTTAGTAAACGAAAAAATTAAAATACCGATGTCTGGAAAAACAGAGAGTTTGAATGCAGCAGTTGCAACAGGAATTATACTGTATGAAATCCAGCGAAGAAGTTTGTAAAAATTAAAATAAAAAATAAGTCAAAAATGAAGAGGATAAAAATAAAGTAGCTTTAAACATAGACTACTTTATTTTTTTATGATATAATATAAATTAAGAATAAAGTTGGAAGGGAGCTTAAAGGATGCGGAAGATTTTAAAACGTTTAATGATATTATTAGTCATTTTGTTTTTAATAATAATTATTCCCAGCCTTTTGATGCAAGCCATTATTTTGGGGCTTACGCACTTGGCGAATTAAGCGAAAAAGGAATCCGATTGAAAAGTAAAGCGGATTCCTTTTTTTATTTTGCTAAAAGATTTAAAATTTGAGGATAAATCTCAGAAGCATTTTTATTCCAATTGTTTACAATTTGACTGGCTTGTTCTTTTGAGCCAACGTAGGTTTCTAATTTGAAAATATCAATATGATTTTCAATGATTTTACAAGTGACAATCAATTCTTTTTCTGAAAGAGGAGTATATTCTGCGGAAATTGAAAACTTATCTTGAATAGAATCAAAACTTTCTTTGAAGTGACTGTCAATTTTTAATTTTGTAATGCCAGGGATTAAATCTAAAGTTAAACTTAAACTTTTGGAGCCTTCTTCGGTTAATTCATATAAATTAGGATTTTTAGGAGATTTTGCAATATAATGGTCTTCTAATAAATCACTTAAAAATTGTTCAAAATAAAAGTAATTGATGTCAGCGACAGCTAGAATTAATTCTAACAGTTCTTTGTGGGAGAGTGGTTTACCAACTTTTTTTAAGATGTATAAAATTAAGATTTTATCTTCTGCGAAAGTGAGTGGTTGTTCTGAATCTTGTTTCAAATTTCTTGCACCTCCTAAT
>CANBLA010000181.1 GCA_947369305.1 uncultured Clostridia bacterium | reverse complement strand
ATTAAATCTGCCACAATTTTAACTTTTCTGCTTGAAATTCTAGCATATTTTAAAATTGCTTTTGCTTCTATTACATCATTTTCCATTGCTTTTTCTTCCACAGGTTTTCCCTCCTTTATCAATTTTTAGAATTTATTATTTCTTCGTCTTTTTATCTCCTGCATGACCTTTAAAGGTTCTTGTTGGAGCAAATTCTCCTAATTTATGTCCAACCATTTCTTCCGAAATATAAATCGGAACATGTTTTCTTCCATCATGCACTGCGATTGTATGCCCAATCATTTGTGGATAGATGGTAGAAGCTCTTGACCAGGTCTTTAATACTTCTTTTTTGCCTGCTTCATTCATAGCGTCTACTCTTTTCATCAACTCAGGTGCTACAAATGGTTTTTTCTTGCTACTTCTTGACATATAATTTATCCTCCTTTCAATTACTTACGACGTTTAACGATAAACTTATTCGATAACTTTTTCTTATTTCTTGTCTTATATCCCATAGCTGGTTTGCCCCAAGGTGTTAATGGACCTGGTCTACCAACTGGTGCTCTACCTTCACCACCACCATGAGGGTGATCGCATGGGTTCATAACAGAACCTCTGACGGTTGGGCGAATTCCCATATGTCTTTTTCTACCAGCTTTACCAATTTTAATATTTTCATGGTCGCTATTTCCAATCGTTCCAATTGTTGCTCGACATTTTACTGAGATTAATCTCATTTCTCCAGAAGGAAGTCTTACGTGAGCATAGGCACCTTCTTTTGCCATCAATTGAGCATCTTGCCCTGCAGAACGCACTAATTTTCCGCCTTGACCTGGATTTAATTCGATATTATGAATCATCGTACCAACTGGAATACTTGAAATTGGCATTGCATTTCCCGGTTTGATGTCAACATTTGTTCCAGAAATAACTTTGTCTCCATCAGTTAATTTAGCTGGTGCTAAAATGTAACTTTTGGTTCCATCTTCATATTCGATTAAGGCAATGTTGGCACTTCTGTTTGGATCATATTCGATTCCAATAACTGTGGCAAACATGTCATCTTTCTTTCTTTTAAAATCAATAATTCTATATTTTTGTCTATTTCCACCACCTTGATGTCTTACTGTAATTCTACCATAAGAATTTCTACCAGCATTTTTTTTCTTTTTTGCTAATAATGATTTCTCTGGTGTTTTTTTCGTGATTTCTTCAAATGTTGAAGTTGTCATATTTCTTCTTGATGGTGTATAGGGTCTATAATGTTTAATTCCCATTTTTCTTATCTCCTTTTTTAATTTATTTTCCTGGTTATTTTCCAGATATTTTATCTTTCATTATCCTCAATTTTCTTTTTAATCTTTTCATTCCTTTTTATTAGAACATCATTTCTTTCATTTTCCTCGTACCATTTTATCTTTTCTGCATTTTCAGAAAAAGGTTTTTGTCTTATACTATGTGGATTAAATGATTGAAAATTGTACATAATTAAGCTCCTTTTACGCATTAAATGCATCAATTGAATCTTTATATTTCTTAGAAACTTTCACTTCTTTTCCGCCTTTTCCAAGATATTTGATATCTCCAACGTTGGTATCAATGGTTACAATCGCTTTTTTCCAATCAGAAGTCATTCCGCGATGAACACCTACTCTTTTGGCTTTTCCTTTAACCATCATTGTGTTTACATTTAACACTTTTACATCAAATAACTTTTCTACAGCATTTCTAATTTCAACTTTTGTTGCTTTTTTCGCAACTTTGAAAGTGTATTTTCCGTCTTGCATATCCATATTACTTTTCTCTGTAATAATTGGTTTTATGATAATATCTTCTGCTACCATTTTAAGCATACACCTCCTCTAATTTTTTAACAGTATCGACTGTTAAAACTAATTTTTTGTATTTTAGCAAATCAAATACATTGATTGTGCTAACAGAAATGGTTCTTACTCCTTCTAAATTTCTAGCTGATTTTTGAACCTTTTCATCTCCATTTGCTAACATAATTAATGCTTTGTCTTCGATTTTTAAGTTTTTCATCGCATTTGCCATTTGTTTTGTTTTGATTTCTTTGAAATCAAATTTGTCAACAACCACTAAATCTTTCTCTAAAACTTTTGAACTTAAAATAGATTTAATAGCTAATCTCTTTTCTTTTTTATTGACTCTATATTTGTAAGAACGTGGTTTTGGTCCTAATGCAATACCACCTTTAATCCATTGTGGTGCACGGATTGAACCTTGTCTTGCACGACCAGTACCTTTTTGTCTCCATGGCTTTTTGCCACCGCCTCTTACTTCACTTCTTGTTTTGGTACTTTGTGTTCCTTGTCTTTGATTTGCTAAATAATTCATCAAAACACTATGCACTAAGCCTTCATTTGGCTTAATTCCAAAGATTTCTTCTTTCAAATCAAGATCGCTAACCTTTTTACCTTCTACGTTATATACTTCTACTTTAGGCATTTACTTTTCCTCCTTCCTTTCTAATTACCGCTTTTTACGCTTGTTTTTATTTTCAAAATGCTTCCTTTATTTCCAGGAACACTTCCCTTTACTAAAATAGCACTTTTATCTGCA
>CANBLA010000180.1 GCA_947369305.1 uncultured Clostridia bacterium | reverse complement strand
TTTTTTCATAGAAGTGTTCCTACGCTATATTAAATTATGGATTTTAGACTATAAAACATATTAATAATTTTACAATTCGTATAATTTGTTTCTTCTATTTCTAGCAATACATTTAAATTTTTTTCTATAGAATTCCAATCATTCATGTCAACCAATTTAATATAATCTAAATGACTAATCCATTGATAAACACCCGATACTTTTTTAGAAATATTATCAAAAGCTAAGCAAGGGGTACCTGTGATTGCAGCAAAAATCATTCCATGTAATCTATCTGTAATCAACATTCTGGATTTTCCAATTTCTTTAATTTTCCTTTCTGTTAAAATTTCCCCAAGAAAACTCGGAAGTATCATTGGAGAATCGACATATGCTGTAGAAATTTCTTTTGTTTTATATAATTTTTTTTGTACAAAAGCTTTTATTTTTAATTTTATGTTATTATCAATAACTCTCTCTGTATCATTTCTAAAACAAAAAAGTATTTGCTTATTACGTTGTTGTAAATTCTTTTTCTGTCTATTTAAACGTAATACCATATCAGGTAAAAGAAATATTTTATCTTTACTTAGAGAAAAATTATTGCAAATAAATTCATATGAATTCTGTTCTCTTAAACAAATAAACAGGTTATTGTGTTTTTCAAATAATTTTTTTACATTTTCAAAATTATGTCTTTCTTTAAAAAAAATAGTTTGTGGGAAAAAACCGGTTTTATTTTGTGAGAACTTTTCAATAAATTGGTTTGCTTCATCTGAAAGAAAAGGCCATAAATCTCCTAACCATCCTCCACCTGTAAACAATAATAGATCACTACTTCTAATATGTCCTTGAACAAAATCATTTAAATATTTACTCAAATGTGCTGAAATAAAAATGGTATAATATTCGCTGAACTCTTCTGATAAAAACTCTTTTTCAGCAATTTCTATTGCAAAATCTCCATAATTGATATATTGTGGAGCACACAATACAATTATACGTTTTTTCTTTTTTTTCAAAATTAATTGAAGCAGCGGATATAAATTTGTCATTGCTATAATGCATTGTTTCATTTTTAATCTAATTTTATAAACCATTTTGTCTAATTCCACTTTATATTTTATCTTTCTGAAAATTAATTCTTTCCTCTTCAACCACCAATGGTCTGTGCATGACGCGTGTATTGATATTCATCACATATTCCCCTAATAATCCAATAAATAACAATTGAATTGATCCCAGTCCAAATACTCCTATAATCAAAGGTGTCATACCTGCTGGAAATTTGTCCCACCACATCAGCTTCATAATGAAATAAGCAACAGCAACAACAAAGCTCAATATTGATCCAATTGCCCCACCGAAAGTTGCCAGACGAAGTCCTACCTTAGTATAAGAAGTAATACTCAGCATAGCAGCATCATACAAACTATACCAATTATTATGCGTGCGTCCTGCTTTACGCTGTGGTTGTTCATATTCCAATTCTTTTCTTTTATATCCGAACTCTGCAACAATCCCCCTGATAAATGGAATCGGATCATCTAAATCTTTAAGTAATGCAATGAAAGATTTATCATAAAGTCCGAATCCAGTAAAATGCTCAATCATTTCCACATCCGACATTTTACGGATCATTTTGTAATATACAGTCCTTAAAAAATAAATAAATCCATTTTCTTTACTTGATGATTTGATTGCACTTACAATTTTGTAACCTTTTTCCCACTCTTTAATAAACTTGGGTATCATTTCTATTGGATCTTGAAAATCACAACACATTGTTATCGTACAATCACCTGTAGTCTGGCACATTCCATGAAATGGAGAATTAAACTGACCAAAATTCCGGGCATTTAAAATTGCTTTGATTTTAGGGTTTTCTGAACAAATCCCTCTTAATAAATCCCTTGTTCCATCTGTTGAACAATTATCAATAAACACAAGTTCATAATCATATTGTGGAAGCTTGGTTTCTATTTCCTTTGTAATTGCCCTGCTGATTGGAACTATATTCTCCTTTTCATTATAGCATGGTACAAGAACACTAATTTTCTTCATTAGTCTCTGGCATTCCTTTCCTAATAGTTTCTTTAATTCCACGTTCAAAAGTATATTGTTCTTTCCAATTTTCGGCTATTTCTCGAAGAGCAGTAGTATCTGGAATTATGGAAAGTGCTCCCTCTTTTGCCTGTATAAAAGTTCCAAATTCTAATGTCCCTTTTTTTTCAAGAATTTCGTGGATTTGTAAAACAAAATCTCTTAGTTCTCGTGTATCTGTACTTGCAATATTAAAAATCCCTGATTTAAATATGCTATTTTTTTTAACAGACAGATAAAGAGAATATACGGCATCAATTGCATCATCTATGTACATAAAATTCCATTTATGCTTACATGCACTCAATTGAACACTATTTCCAAGCGGAAGTTCACGAAGCAAGGTAGATATGATAGACCACGGATGATCACCATAACCATAAACACTAAAAAAACGCAAGTGACAATATTTCATGTCAGTATTTTCACATTCCTTAACGGTATCTTAGATCGGAAGAGCACACGTCTGAACTCCAGTCACTGGCACCTATC
>CANBLA010000179.1 GCA_947369305.1 uncultured Clostridia bacterium | reverse complement strand
TAGGTGCCAGTGACTGGAGTTCAGACGTGTGCTCTTCCGATCTGCATTTGTTTACCAATACGCATAGCGGAAACACAACATGCGATGCCATAATCGTCACCCCAATATTCACGCATTAAATCATCATTTTCATATTGGATAGAGCTGGTATCAATGGATAATTTTGAGGTGTAATCTTTAAATCCTTTTGGTAAAGAGCACGACCAAAGTACGGTTAAATTTGGCTCTGGTGCAGGTCCTAGTGTTTCTAGTGTGTGTAACATTCTGAAAGAATTTTTCGTAACGAGTGTACGACCGTCAATTCCCATTCCACCAATACTTTCGGTTACCCAAACTGGGTCACCACTAAATAATTCATCATATTCAGGTGTACGTAAAAAACGCACCATACGTAATTTCATGACAAAGTGATCCATGATTTCTTGTGCTTGTTCTTCGGTTAAAACGTTGTTTTTTAAATCTCTTTCGAAGTAAATATCTAAGAAAGTAGAAGTACGTCCTAAACTCATCGCAGCACCATTTTGTTCTTTGGTTGTACCAAGGTAAGCAAAATATAACCATTGTACAGCTTCTTTTGCGTTGGAAGCTGGATTTGAAATATCGAATCCATATTTTTGTGCCATGATTTTTAAATCTTCTAATGCTTTGATTTGGTCAAAAATTTCTTCACGTTCGCGAATAATATCTGTCGTAAAATCTGTCGAAACAGCGTTTTGTAATTCTTGTTTTTTCTCATCAATTAAAGCATTGACACCGTAAAGCGCAACACGACGATAATCTCCAATGATACGTCCACGGCCATAACCGTCTGGTAAACCAGTGATTAAGTGAGAGCTACGTGCAGCACGAATATCTGGTGTGTAAGCTGTGAAAACACCATCATTGTGGCTACGACGATAGTTATGGTAAATATCTTCTAATTTGTCGGATACTTGTGTATCATAAGCAGCACAAGATTTTTCCACAATTCGAATTCCACCATTTGGCATGATGGCTCTTTTGAGTGGTTTTTCTGTTTGAAGTCCTACAATTTGTTCTAATTCTTGATTGATATAGCCTGCTTCATGGCTGGTTATAGTAGATGCAATATCATTTGAAATTTCTAAAACACCACCATTGTCTTTTTCTTTTTTATATAATTCTAAAACGATATTCCACAAATTGCGAGTTCTTTCGGTTGCGTTTGCAAGGAAAGAGCTATCACCTTCATAAGGAGTGTAGTTTGTTTGAATAAAATTTCTGACATTAATTTCCTGTGTCCAATCGCCTTCATTAAAATTATTCCATTCCTTAAATTTCATTTTAATTTCCTCCTAACATTAGTTTTTCCTTAAATAAATTTATTATTACTTGAAAATCTTATCATAAAATTAAAAATATAACAAGTCAAAAAATGTAAAATTTATGTGAAAATTTGAAAGAAAGTTCTATTAATAAAATATTCGGAAAATAATAGGGAAGTTACTAGGATAAAGTAAGCGTTTTATTTGGAATAAATTGATTTAAAATATTTTTAAAAAAGAAATATTGAATTGCTTGACAAAATAAGAAATTAGAGTTACAATAAAAATGCAAAGAGATTTCGAATTTGCAAAATTAAGTTTGAATTAAAAAATCAGGATAACCAACGCGATGGTTATCCTGATTTTTTATTTTTCTAAAAATTCTAAGATTTTTAGAATCAACTTCAATTTTATGATTTCTAACAAAAGCTGTAAAAGATTGAATGAGTTTTCTTTTGTTTTTTCACTAGGTTGATTTCGAATTTCTTTAAGTTTGAATTTTTTCATATGTAAAATGTCCTCCTTTCTTACAAAACTAAAAAGCTTGCATCACCTCCTTTCAGGGGCAAAATGTATAAGAAAGTTTTTATTTTGGAAAAAGTTTTTAAGAATTTAAAAACTTTAAGAATAAATTAAAAATAGTATATTGTATTTTTGAAAAAAATGCAATGGATAAATTAGAAAAAACAAAAAATTTCTCATCATCTTTTCAAATGGATAATAGATATGATAAAATAAATAACAAAAAAATCTTGTAAAAATCCAAAAAGAAAGATATAATCAAAATCAAAAGGAGAAAAATATGAAAGTACTAAAGACATTGATTTTTTTATTCATTATCGTGGTGAGCATTGTAGTAGGGATGGTTGTGAAAGATGGCTATGATATTTATAAAAATGCCATTGAGCAGATAAGTTTGGAAGAAAAAGTGGCGGAAATAAAGAAAAATGAAAATTATGCAACTTATGAAGAATTGCCACAAGACTACATAAATGCTGTTTTAGCAGTAGAAGACAAACGCTTTTTTAAACATGATGGAGTGGATTTAATTAGCATTTCGCGTGCTATTTTTATTGATATTAAAGAAATGTCTTTTCGTGAAGGGGGAAGTACCATCACTCAGCAATTGGCAAAGAATGTATATTTTACACAAGAAAAGAAAATAACAAGAAAAATTGCAGAAGTTTTTATGGCATTTGAAATGGAGAAATATCTTTCAAAAGAAGAGATATTTGAATTGTATGTCAATACTTCGTATTTTGGAGACGGCAGATCGGAAGAGCACACGTCTGAACTCCAGTC
>CANBLA010000178.1 GCA_947369305.1 uncultured Clostridia bacterium | reverse complement strand
TGATGTAAAAATAGCTTTAAAATCAATTATGAAAGATATTTTAGAGGTGGGAGAAAGTGAGTTGAAACTAGAAACCTTACCATCTGTTATCTTAGTTGTTGGTGTTAATGGGGTTCGGAAAAACAACTTCGATTGGAAAAATTGCAAACAAATTAGTAAAAAACGGTAAAAAGGTAGTAATTGCAGCTGCAGACACCTTTCGAGCAGCTGCAGTTGAGCAATTGGAAGAATGGGCAAAAAGGTCGGAAAGTATTCTTGTTAAAAAAACAGAAGGTTCTGATCCAGCTTCAGTTGTTTATGAAGCTATTCAAAAAACAAAACAAATAGGTGCAGATGTGTTAATTTGTGACACAGCAGGGCGTTTACACAACAAAAAATATTTAATGGATGAACTTGCCAAAATTAATAAAGTCATTGAAAAAGAAATGGCACAAGCAAGCAAAGAAGTTCTTCTTGTGTTAGATGCTGAAACAGGACAAAATGCAATTATGCAAGTAAAAGCTTTCAAACAAGTGACAGATGTTACTGGAATTGTGCTTACGAAATTAGATGGTACATCTAAAGGAGGTGTCGTAATTGGCATCGTAGCAGAAAATCAGATTCCAGTCAAATTTATCGGTGTAGGAGAACAAGTAGAAGATATGCAAATATTTAATGCACAAGAATTTTTAGACGCAATTTTATAAATTTTTATCATAGGGAGGAAGTTAATGGACAACCAAAAAGAAAATAAGACACCCAAGAAACATCGTATTGCCGTTCGAAATATCGTTGTATTCTTAACAATTTTAATTGTTGGAATAGGACTGATAATTGCGTTTCGAACGGAATATTTGAATATCAAAGAAATTGGAGAACAATATACAGATTTATTTTTCAAGAACATCAACAATAAACTATATTTAGCTGGTGGGATTTTTATTGTTACATATTTATTAATTTATCTATCTAACAAATTAATCAAACATGGCTTAAAAAAGTTTTTTGAAGATGAGAAAAAAACAATGCCTAAACTGCCTAATAAAACATTAGCCATGGTGGGAGCAATTTTGATAGCAATTATCGGAATGTTTTTACTAAACCAAAAATATACAATGTTTGTTAATCGAGCTTGGTTTGGAAAAACAGATCCAATCTTTGGTATGGATATTGGATATTATATCTTTACCTTACCATTTGTACAATCACTTATCTTTTTTGCTATTGCAGAATTCATTGCCCTAATTATTTATACAGCTTTTTATTATGTGATTGTGATAAATCTATATTTAGATGGTGTCGATATTGAAATTTTAAAAAAGAATACTTTTATTAAACAGATTTTATCGCTAGTTTCTATTATTGCTTTATTAGTTTCTATCAACATTTTTTTAAATTCACAAAATATACTAACACAAGACATGCTTACCATTGAAAATGACAAATCCATTGATTTAATTGGTGCAGGAAAAACGGACGTAACGATTAAAGTATGGGGGTATCGAATATTTGCAGTTGTATTATTTGTTGCGATTATTCGTTTATTAAAATATATTAAAAAAGCTAATTTCAAGCAAAGTATGATTTCTATTTCAATTGTTCCAATTTATTTAATAGGCATGTTTGCAAGCATGATTTATTATGATCAATTTATTGTAAAAAAGGAAGTATTAGATAATCAAAAACAATATATTGGCTACCATATTGAAAATACCAAAGAAGCTTATGGAATTAATATCGAACAACAATCAATTGATGATTACGGCACCATAACCTATGATCAAATTTCCAAAAACTCTGAATTAATTTCCAATATCCCCATTATTTCAGAAGACATTACCAAGACAACGGTAGCAGAGCACCAAGAAGATGGTGTTTATTATTCTTATCAACATACATTTTTAGGTCTACAAGATTCAAAACTTGTCTATTTTACACCAAGAGAAATCTTAAGTAATTACAATATGAGCTACAATAATAGAACGTTTAAATACACACATGGATATTCTGCAGTTGTAAATTCTGCCTGTCATACGGATGAAAATGGGTATGCTAAATATATTCTTACTGATTTTGCAGAACAAGAAAAAATTAATATCAAACAACCTAGAATTTATTTTGGATTAGAAACCAATAGCACCATTGTCACAAACTCAAGTTTTGGAAAAGAATACGATTTTCCAATTACCGCAGCAACTTATGTAGAAAATGAATATGACGGAAAAGCTGGATTAAATTTAGGATTCTGGGATAGATTAGTGCTAGCTATTTCCGATCGAAACTTCAAATTGGCATTTTCAAAATATGTAGATAAAGACTCTAAAATTATCACCAATCGAAATATCATTCAAAGAGCAAAAGTTCTATTACCTTATATCATATATGACGAAAATCCATATCTAGTTATTACAGACGAAGGACGTCTTGTATGGGTATTAGATGGTTATACAACTTCTTCACAATACCCATATGCGCAAAAAACAATGTTAAAAATCAATGGCAGCAATCAGGAAATTAATTATATTAGGAACTCCGTAAAAGTCCTAATCGATGCCTACGATGGAACAACGAAATTTTATATTACTGACCGAAATGATCCCATCATCATGTCC
>CANBLA010000177.1 GCA_947369305.1 uncultured Clostridia bacterium | reverse complement strand
TTCCAAAGATGGTTCTTCCAAAATTGTAGATGAATATGCTGAAAAATATCCTGAAAAAGTAAAAGCCTTCCACAAAGAAAATGGCGGAGAATGGTCAGCACGTACCTATGGTTTAAAAAAGGCGACAGGCGAATACGTCGGTTTTATGGATAATGACGATGTTCCCGAAACAACTTGGGCAGAAAAACTCTACCAAGCAGCCAAGAAAAACGATGCAGACATTGCTTTTTGTGGCTACGACCGCGTCGACTTAGATACTGGAAAAACCGTTGCAACCGAAATGACGCAATATGGCACGATGAATAAAATCGTTGATTTTAATGACGATTTCATCGTTTATGCCAACCCATCTTTATGGAACAAAATTTACCGAAGAGAACTTGTCCAAACTTCCGAATTTTTGCCATTTCGTGGATGTAATGATACATTATTTTTAATTCATTCCTATATGGAAGGCGTAAAAAAATTAACCTTTATACCAGATGTTTTATACCATTATTATTTGCGTTCCAGTTCGCAAATTCATAACATGAATAGGCAAGACATTGACAATTTGAAAAAATATCTATTAGTCACAAAGGAAAATGCTATAAAAAAAGGCATTTATGAAGAATTCAAAGATTGTTTAGACGAAATGGCATTTTTGCATTTGGGGATTTCTTGGATGTATATGGTTTCGTACGACAAAACCGTAAACATGCGTCAAATGACGAAAGAAGTGACGAAATATTTAGACGAAAACTTTGCTACTTGGCGAAAATCGAAATTTTTCAAAATGTCACATTGTTTTCCAAAAGGCATCAAATTTATTGCCATTTGGGGCGTGCATTTGCTTTACCGAATCGGAATTCCGACAGTATATGTTTGGAGTTATCGTTTTTTAGTGGATCGATTGCATGTGGATATTAAATGGTAGAAAGAGAGAAATTGAAATGAGTGATAAAATTTATACAATAGAAGAAATAAAACTCATATTGGCGAAAATTTTAAAGAATATGCCAGTTGAAAATGTTATTTTATTTGGATCGTATGCTAAAAATTTAGCAGACAAAGACAGCGATCTTGATTTTGTCATTGATACAAAGGAGACTTTAATGGGGTTTAAATTATATAGTTTAATCACAAAGATTGAAGAAGAATTTAATAAACCAATTGATGCATTTGAAAAATCAGAGATTTTAGAAAATTCAAAAATCGATCAAGAAGTAAAAAAGACAGGAGTGATTGTTTATGAAAAATAAAGAGTATACTTCCTTTATAAAAATGACAGAATATATTGATAAAGCAATAAAATACACAGCTTCCTATTCTTTTGAGCAATTTTGCGAAGACGAAAAAACAATTGATGCAACCGTTTTCGCACTTAGTCAAATAGGAGAATTAGTAAAAAATATAAGTAAAGATACCGCTCAAAAATATTCTTTTATTGAGTGGAATATGATAAAATTTGCGTAATAGAATTGTTCATGATTATGAAGGAATTAGCTTGAAAAATATATGGTATGTATTAAATCATGATATTATCAATCTAAAAAAGGAATTATTAAGAATCATAGAAATTGAAAAGTAACCAAGATTTAAGGAGATAAAAAATTGGATAAACTAAAAAATTTTTTTAACAAAGAAAACTACACAAAAATCAAATTATGCCTTGTTGCAATATTAGCACTTGTCGCATCCGGCATTTTCGAATACGCCATCTACACCCGATACATTGATCAAGCTTACGACTCCAAAACCAGAATGCTAATCATAGCAATCATTTTTGGCTTTGTAGGCTTACATTTTGTAATCCAAATAAACGATTTATACGAATTCATTTACAAACAAAGATACAAACTAGCCATCCGGATTTCTCATCTTTGTCATGTTATTCAAACTATCCGGCTCATCCATTGTCAACTTCAACGACCAATTCCAAACGAAGTCAGACGACAACCGATTTCATCCCTTATTAGGATTTGCCAGAATGGTTCGAACCGACGAATGGGCAACATCCACCATGTACATTTTGTCTCAAGGCGTAGGAAACGACCAATATCAATACTTTGACGATGAATTACGAGGCACCACAACCGACATGTTCACACTCGTAAACAGCCCCGTCAAAGACATTTTAATGCTCGGCAAACCATTCCAAATCGCCTTTTTACTACTTGGCAATGATTACGGACTAAGTTTTTATTGGTACATTCGCCTAATTGCCATGCTACTTGGCTCGTTTGAGATGTGTATGCTTCTAACCAATAAAAAGAAACGAATCTCACTTTGTGGCATGCTTATGATAACATTTTCCGCTGCCACACAATGGTGGTACTGCATGGACACCTTAATTTGGGGACAAATTATCTTACTACTTCTAAACAAATTTATGACCACCGATCAAAAACAAATCAAATACTTATGTGCTTTTGGCGAAATCGTTGCGATTACTTCGTACATTTTTATTTTATATCCCGCTTGGCAAATTTCATTTGCCTACGTGTTTTTAGCCATTTTCATTTGGATGATGATAAAAAATTTCAAAAATGGCTACAAAATCAATGTTCATGATTGCGTTGTCATTGGCATAACATTTTTATGTGTAGCTGGCT
>CANBLA010000176.1 GCA_947369305.1 uncultured Clostridia bacterium | reverse complement strand
TCCGATCTTCATCCTAGTAGATAAGTCTAGAAGATAGTTCCTTAATTATCTTCTCCTTATGATGGAAGCCAGGTTGCAGAAGAAAATATCCCTGTCAAGGAAAGGCGATATCGGAAGGATTGACCCAACTCTGATATAATCAAAACAATGATAATGTACGATAGAAAAGGGGAGAAATATATGGGGAATATTGTTCTATTAGATGACTTAACAATCAATAAAATAGCAGCTGGAGAAGTAATTGAAAGACCAGCATCTGTGGTAAAAGAGATGGTTGAAAATTCCATTGATGCAGGAAGTAAAAATATAACGGTAGAAATAAAAAATGGGGGCATTTCTTTTATTAAAATTACAGATGATGGTTCTGGTATATCGGAAGATGATATGGAAATGGCATTTGAACGTCATGCAACCAGTAAAATTAGAAAAACAGCAGATTTAGCAACAGTTACGACGATGGGCTTTCGTGGAGAAGCTTTGGCGAGTATTGCATCAATTGCAAATGTGGAAATGATTTCAAAGAAAGAAGGAGAAGAAATTGGTCATAAAATTGTGGTAGAAGGCGGAAAAATTCTTGAAAAATCAGAAGTTGGATGCCCTGTTGGGACAACGATTACAGTAAAAAATTTATTTTTTAATACACCAGTACGTTATAAATTTTTGAAAAAAGATTATACAGAAGCAGGTTATATTGAAGATAATGTAAAAAGAATTGCTTTAGTGAATAAAGATATTGCGATAAAACTTGTGAATTCTGGTAAAACGATTCTTCAGACAAATGGAAGCGGTGATTTTAAAAATATTGTTTATAGTATTTATGGAAAAGATATTGCTAATGGAATTATGGAAGTAGAATATACTTACGAAGACATTAAAGTAACTGGTGTTGTTGGAAAACCTGAAATTGCAAGAGCCAATAGGCAAAATCAGATATTTTTTGTGAACGGAAGATATATTAAAGATAAGAATTTGTCGGCTGGAGTTGACCAAGCTTATAAAGGAATGATTCCGATTGGAAAATTCGGATTTGTGATTTTGAATCTTGAGATGAATCCAGAAAAATTGGATGTGAATGTGCATCCTGCTAAATTGGAAGTAAGATTTCAAGAAGAAAATGCGGTTTTTAAAGCAGTTTATCATGCGATAAAAATGGGACTTGGAAATGGTGAATTGGTAGAAAATGTGGAAAGACCAATTGAATTGGAAAGTAAAAAAGTTGCTGTGAAACAGCCAAAAGAAGATTTGAAATTGGAAATTAAAGAGGAAATGACAATTGAAGAACGAATCAATGCGATTAATTCTTTGATTCATCAAATAACACCAGAAAAAACTTTGAAAACTGCTAATCAAATCGAAAAACCAAAAATGAATTCGGAAAATAAAATTGAAGATTTGTATAAAACAGGAAAAATTGCTGATAAATTTGAAACAGTAGAATCGAGCGAAAATGAAGAAAAAACGATAAAAATTGGAAATACTAAAATTTCAAGCAATACACAAGAAATTGATACAACTGAAATAAATTCAGCATTAAAAAAAGAGGAAGAAACGCAAGAACAGGAAAAACAAGAATTGCCACAAGAAACAGTAAAAGTGGACGCAATGATAATAGAAGAAGAGAAGGAAGAACAACCAACTTTAGAAGAACAGCAAAAAGCAGAAGAGAAAAAAGATGAATTTATTAGTGCGGTTACAGATAAATTGTTAGAAGCAAAATTGAATGATGAAGATAAAACAGAAATGATTGATACTGCAAAAGTAAGAGAAGCGTTAAAAGAAATACCTGAAATTACACCTGAATTTGAAGAAATGTATAAAAAGGCATTTGGTATTGATTTGAATTCTGCTCGAAAAGAAGAGGAAAAAGACGAAGAAGAAAAAATTGATTTGAATGGAGTTGCGTATGCAAATCAATTGAATCAGAGTTTGTTTGAAAGTAATGAAACTTATGAAGATTCAAATTATCAATTAGTTGGAATTGCATTTTCTACTTATATTATTATTGAAATGAAGGATAATTTATACATGATTGACCAACATGCTGCCCATGAGAGAATTATGTATGAAAAGGTAAAAGCGAATTATTATAGCGATGAAGAGAAAGATTCTCAATTGCTATTATTGCCAGATGTGCTTACTTTGAGTAATAAAGAAATGGACATTGCAAAAGAAAATGTAGAAATGTTTGCAAAAGCAGGTTTTGAATTTGAAGAATTTGGGGATAATACAATTAAAGTAACATCTGTACCAAGTATGTGTGAAAATTTGAATACGAAAGAATTATTCCTAGATTTATTAGATGAAATTGACACAGTTGCTGTTACAGCAACGCAAGAAAAAGAAGATAAATTTATTGCGACGGTTGCTTGTAAAGCTGCTGTAAAAGGAAATATGAAGTTGGAATTGCAAGAAGTGGATAATTTAATGAAACAATTATTAAAATTACCAAATCCATTTACTTGCCCACATGGTAGACCAACCGCAATTAAAATGACCAAATATGATTTAGAAAGAAAATTTAGCAGAAAATAAACGGTAGGAATGATTGTCTCCAGTACCCAACTAGAACCAATAAAGAACTAGTAAAGACGGCCCCGGAGGGCCCG
>CANBLA010000175.1 GCA_947369305.1 uncultured Clostridia bacterium | reverse complement strand
TAACACAAAATCGACTATCATCCAGACCTACTTTTCCAAACAATTCTGACTCTAAATAAAACCTCACATCATCCGTATATAAGCGAAAATACGCATTCTCATCTTCTTGTAAAACCTTTTGAATATAAGCTTTTACTTCTGGCAATACTTCTTTAATATATTCATTCTCAGTAATCGTTCCACAATGTTCTGATATTTGTAAATTTGGTAAATTCTTACTTAACACATCCATATTAATCGTCGAAGTTCTTGCCGTCCAAAAATACCCTTTTTGCTCTTTATTTTGAACAACTTGTAAATTTACAAACAAGGCTTGTAATGTTTCTGTTGTAACATATATACCATATTCACTTTCTTTTTTTCGACTAATTTGATTAATTTTTACTATACTTTTTTCTTTTTTCGCACCATCTACTACTTCAATTTCATAAGTCCCCGGTCTATAAAATCTTTTCCCTTCTTGATACTCTTCACCATTAACTGTTATCATAGCACTCTCATTGTTTTTTTCAATCATAAATGCCATTTTATTTTTGTTATAATTTTCTATTTCTGTTCCATAACTATTTACAATTCTCACTTCTGAAAATTTTTCTACTCTTTGTGACTGCATAATTAACACAAATCCTATTAATAAAATAACCACCATTCCTAATAATATATAAATTGCCTTTTTTACTTTCATTTTTTATTCCCTTTCCTTCATCTTAATTCAATTTGATTTTTAAAATTCCTCCTTTCAATTTTCAACATATATTTTCTTTTCAATTTTATTCATTAGCCTTTTTTATTATATTTATAATAAAAAAAAATTGCAAGATAAAAATAGAGAATATTTACTTTTTTGTAAATATTCTCCAATAGACTCTAGCATTTATTTATCCTAAACTTGCTTCCAGAATTTTCAATCATATGATTCGCATACTTTATTTTAACTAAAGATTTTATCAATTATTATTTTTCTGTTCGATAAATCTCTTTTAACATAGCAATCTCTTTTGCATATCCTTCCAATTCATTTGGTGTTTCCAAGAAAAATGGCAAATCTCTTAATTTCGGATGATTGATAATTTTCTCAAAAGTTTCTATTCCAAGCGTTCCCTGTCCAATTTTCTGATGTCTATCTTTGTGGCTTGCTAGTGGATTCATGCTATCATTTAAATGAATTGCTTTGAGATGCTCCAAACCGATTACATCATCAAACTCTTCTAAAACCCCTTCCAAATCCTTCACAATGTCATAACCACTATCTGAAACATGACAGGTATCAAGGCAAACGCCTAATTTTTCTTGTAATTTTACACCATCCATAATTTGCCTAATTTCTTGAAATTGACTGCCAATTTCACTTCCTTTTCCAGCCATCGTTTCTAGCAGAACTGTCGTACTTTGTTCCGATGTCAGAACAATATTAAGCGCCTCAATAATCTGTTCAATTCCAGTTTCAATTCCTTGTCCCACATGACTTCCCGGATGAAAATTATACAAATTATTAGGTATATATTCCATTCTTTCTAAATCGTCTTTCATCGTATTGATAGCAAATTCACGAACCTCTGGCTTGGCAGAACAACAATTTAATGTATAAGGCGCATGTGCCAAAATCACATCAATTCCATATTCTTTGGATAATTTTTTAAATTCTGCAATATCGTCTTCATCGATTGGTTTTGCACTTCCACCTCGTGGATTTCTTGTAAAAAACTGAAAACTATTGGCCCCAATCTGGTGCGCTTCTTTTGCCATATTGGCATAACCTTTTGCTACTGACAAGTGGCATCCTATTTTAAACATCAAAATTCACCTCAAATTCATCATCCTCATAGGAATGATTATTCTCAATCGTCACATACTGCTTTGCATCTTCTCCATACAAATTAATAATGGTATTTAAATCATTCGAAAATTCCTTTAACATAACCATTTTAATACTCACATCTCTTGCTTTATAATAGTCATCAATAATTGTTTTTAATTTTACAATAAACTCTAATTCTGGGCGCATAAGTTCTGTATTTTTCTTCGCCCTTTCGACTAACATTTCTTTGATTAAAACAATATCTTCATTGCTAGCACACATGATTCTTTGGAACATTTTATAAGGGTCGTAATAATTCAAAATTGCTTTTTCCATGCATTGGCTGTCAAAATTATCGTAAAATGCCTCCATGCGCATAGGAATGCATTTGAAAATATCATCTGCTTTTTGTTCATACATTTTTTGCTCTAACTGTCTGTTTAGTTTGTGAAAATATTGTAAAATTTCATCCATATCACTGCCAACATCAATTCCAATTCTGGTTAATTCTTCGTCAATGTTATCGCAATATTCTGATGTTTCGGCTACGCAATCCATTCCTTCTAAAAATAAATCTTTAATTGTTGGCATATCATAATCAATCAATTTACGTCTACTAAAATAGCTAAAATAGGCAAATAATTTCACAATTTCAATTAATTTTAAATTTCCTTCCTCGATATCTTTTATGACTTCTTCAATAACACCCGGAAATTGATCGTCAGAAATTTTCCAGTATTCTTCGGTAAGCAATCTTTTGTAGCCCGGAAGTTTCTCTGTGTCAATGGTTTTTATGATATTTTCCATGTCATCTTTGAACAATTTCATGTCAAAAAT
>CANBLA010000174.1 GCA_947369305.1 uncultured Clostridia bacterium | reverse complement strand
TCCGCATTCCGCTATGGATAAGAATTTAAGAAGATAGTATCTTCTTTCTTTGTGGAGTGAATCTATAGAGAAAGGAGTTTTTTTATGTCAAAATCAAAAAAAATAATTTTATCGGCGTTCTTATTGGCTTTGCTAATTGTACTTTCTAGATTTGCATCAATACAAACGCAATTGCTTGTGATTAGTACAAGCTTTATACCAATTATGATGTCAGCGATTTGGCTTGGGTTCAAATATAGCACAGTAATTGCTGGTTTAGGAGATTTAATTGGAGCACTTTTGTTTCCGTTTGGAAGTTACTTTCCTGGTTTTACAATAAGTGCAGCGATTTCTGGTTTCATCTATGGGATTTTTTTGTATGAGAATCCTCGAAAAGAACCTCAGAAAGAATGGAAGTTTACTTTAAAATTAATCATAAGCAGTGTATTGGTTTTAGGAGTTGTCAATATTTTTATTACTTCGATTTGGTTACATATATTATATGAAAAGGCTTATTTTGCCATTATTACGACACGAGTTTTAGCACAAGTGATTATGCTTCCCATACAAGTAATTGTGATTTATGGATTGAATAAATTCACTAAACCATTTATCAAAAAATACTTATGGGAGGATTAGAAAGTGAAATTAGAAGAGTACTTTTCATGTTTTTATGCAGGAACCAAAAATCCTTCGCTAGAGGTAATGCATTATTTTATGGAAGAATTAGGGCATCCAGAAAAAGATTTGAAAGTAATTCATATAGCTGGTACCAATGGAAAAGGAAGCATTACGGAAATGATGTCAAATATTTTGACACAATCTGGCTATCGAACAGGAAAATTTATGTCGCCACATTTGATTTGCTATAACGAAAGAATTGCGATAAATAATCAAAATATAACAGATGAGGAATTTGAAAATTTGATTATAGAATTAAATCCAAAAGTCGAAACATACAATCGAACGCATGATTCCAAGGTCACTTTATTCGAATTGCAAACAACAATGGCGATTTTATATTTTGCCCGAAAGCAATGCGATTTTGTTGTTATGGAAACTGGATTAGGCGGATTGTTTGATTGTACCAATATTGTAAATGGAATGATTTCGATTATTGCTTCCATTGGCTATGATCACATGAATCTTTTGGGAAATACTTTGGAAGAAATTGCGATGCAAAAAGCAGGAATTATCAAAGAAAAGGGCGATACGATTTTTGTAAAACAGGAAGAATTTATTAATAAAATCATAGAAAAAACATGTAAAGAAAAAAAGAATCAATTGCATTGTGTTGATTTGAAAAAAGTTGAGGAAATTTCTATTCAAGAAAATGTTACGAAATTTAGTTATGGAAAAAATCGAAATGTAGAAATTAATTTAAAAGGAGAGAAACAAATTCAAAATGCGGTCATTTGTTTAGAGTGTGTTGCTATTTTGAAAAGTCAAAATATCGTAATAGCAGATGATATCATGCGTAAAGCACTAAAAACGGTCATACATAAAGGAAGGTTTGAGACGATTTGTGAAAATCCTAAAATTATTTTTGATGGCGCACATAACGAACCTGCCATTAGCCATTTGAAAGATACGATTCAGTTGTATCATAAAAATGCCAAAAAAGTATTGATTCTTTCTATTTTTGATACCAAAGATTATCACAAAATTTTAGCACAACTTCTTGAAGAAGACGCCATTTTCATTTTTACGGACGGAAATGAAGAAGGAAGATTTGTGCCAAAAGAAACATTGTATGATGTTGCGAAGAAAATAGCAAATCAGAAAACGTTGAAAAAGCTTAGCATGAAAGAGGCGCTTCAGGTTGTTAAGGAAAAATATAACGACTATGTAACGTTTGTAGTAGGTAGTTTTTATGTATATGAAATGGTTAAGAAAGAATTAGAGGGAAAAAATGATACAAATTAAAGATTTGGATTTTTGCTATGCTTCTGGTCAAAGCGTTTTGGAAAAGATTAATTTGGAAATAAAAGAGGGAGAAGTTGTTAGCATTATCGGAAGGAATGGTGCTGGAAAATCAAGTTTGGTGCGTTTGATAGCAGGACTTGCGAAACCTACCAAAGGAGAAATTTTAGTGGATGATATTTCTGTTCAAGATAAGAAAAAGGCAAAAGAGATCAGAAGAAAATTAGGAATCGTTTTTCAAAATCCCGAAAATCAAATTTTGTTTCCAAGGGTTTATGAAGATATGGAATTTGCTTTGAAAAATTTGGAATTACCGAATCGCGAAAAGAGAATTCAGAATGCTTTGCAAAAAGTGGAGATGGAAAAATATAGAGAACACGATACTTATGAATTATCTCTTGGGCAAAAACAAAGAATCAATTTTGCGAGTGTATTGGCAGTAGAGCCCAAATATATTATTTTGGATGAACCAACCACGATGATTGATTCAAAAGGAAAAGAGAAGATTTATGAGATTGTAAAAAATTTGAAAAAAGAGGGTTATACGATTATTTATGTGACAAATTTAATGGAAGAAATTATTTTGTCAGATCGTATTTTGATTTTAGAAGATAAAAAAGTGAAAACGATTTTTCCTAAAATAGAGATTTTTGAAAAGATAGAGTTGTTAGAAGAAAGTAAGATTAAAATTCCAGAAATTTTAAAAATTATCTTGCAATTAAAAAAGCAAAATATAGAAATTCATTTAAAAGAATGGACTATAGAAGAAATGACAAATGAGATTGTGAGGGTGTGTGGCG
>CANBLA010000173.1 GCA_947369305.1 uncultured Clostridia bacterium | reverse complement strand
GATGGCTTTGACACCATCAATTTTTTCTACGATAACTTTTGCGTCTTGTGAAATGCATGTGCCGTCAAAGGATTTGGCTGACCAAATTTCACCACCAACTTTAATTTGTCCGAAGTCCTTCGATTGGGTCAATGGTTTGAATAACTTTTCCAATTTTTCCTTCGAGTGCATAAGCATTTGTTTTGTTTTCGTCATCTGTTTTGGCAAACTTATCAACAAAAGGTCTTGTGGCAAACAATAAAATGGTGGATGTGATTAAAAATACTGTTGCTTGCACGATAATATTATCGATAAAAAGACTAACAATCATTGTAATTAATGCACCTAAACCAAACCAGAAAACAAGGAAACCGACAGTAAATATTTCAATAATAAAGAAAAAACCAGAAATAATGAGCCAAAGTTTCCACATAAAAATCACCTCACTTTTTTTTATAAAGAAATTTTATTCTATAATATACATTTTTATTATACTATAAGTTCAAGAAGAAATAAAGGGTTTTTTGAAAAATAATGTAAAATTTTGAAAAGATATAAAATATTTTGATAAATCTTTACAAGAAAAATGATTTATGGTATGATATTCAAGAACAAAAGTAAAAAGAGGAAAATATGAAAAAGAAAAAGACGAAGAAATTTTTAATCAGAAGAATGCTTGCTATTGTTTTATTATTTTTTCTGATTTTAAGTATTAGAAATTTGTTTTATGATCTTTCCCAAAAAGAGGAAAGAAAACAAACTTGTTTGCTGTTCAATCATGAATTGGTAAAATTAACAAATAAAATATATTTAGAAGATACGATAGTATATATTTCTTTAGAAGATATAAAAAATATTTTCGATGATACGATTTATTATAATGTGGGTGATAAAGAACTAATTACAACATATAACAAACATGTTGCTGTTCTGCATTTGGACGTATCTGAAATGATGGTAAATGATGTGGAATTTGCAATGCAAGGAAAATTAAAAGAAATTGATTCAAAAATTTATTTACCAGTTTCAGATTTAGGTGTGGTTTATGATATAGAAATAGAATTTGTAAATCAAACCAATAGAGTATTGATGGATTCTATTACAAAAGCAAAAAAACAAGTTGTTGTTTTAGAAGATGCAAAAATAAAATCGAGTAAAAGTCCATTTCCAGTAACAATTCAAAAAGTTAAACGAGGCGATAAGTTACTGCTTATTGAAAAAAAGGGAAAATATAGCAAAGTAAGAACTGCTCAAGGCAATATAGGGTATGTGAAAAACAAAAAGACTTCAGAAGAAGAAATTTTAAGAGAAGATTGGATAGAAGAAAAATCTAAGGAAAATAATTTTGATAATAAAGGTGATTTATATGTTGTAACAAAAGAACAAGCAAACTTAACAAGTATTTCGGAATCTTTTGCTACCTATTCTTTAAGAAACAATTATATAAAAAATATTTATAATGAAGTTATGCAAAACCAATACAAAGGAGTGTATATCGAATTTGAAGAAATTGATGATGTGAATAGTTTTTATCGATTTTTAATTGAACTTTCACCAAAATTTAAGGAATCTGGTTTGCAAGTTGTAGTGAAAATAAATCAGCAATTGGATCAAGAAAAAGTAGAAAGTATAGTGGATTTTATAGTAGAATAAAAGTTTGGAGTTGAAAACATGGAAAATAAAAGAAAAATAATTATAATTTGTATAGCTGTTATTTTAATCATAGGAATTTGTACAATTATTGGAATGTTTACATGGTATTATAATGGAATGAAAGCAGTTCAAAAAGAAAATGGACAAACCATTCGAGTAGAAATTGAGGAAGGTAGCGGAACTGTTGCAATTGCAGAATTGCTTGAACAAAGTCATGTCATAAAAAGTGCCAATGTAATGAAGATATATACTAAAATAAATCATATCCAAAGTTTGCAAGCAGGAAAATATGACTTAAATAATGTAGAAGATTTAGTTAGTATTTTGTCACATATTCAGAAGGGTGAAGTTGTTAACGAAGAAGTGAAGTTAACATTTGTAGAAGGTAAAAATATGAGAAGCATTGCTAGAACAATTGCAGAAAAAACCGTTAATACAGAAGAAGATGTTTTCTCTTTATTAGAAGATGAAGAATACATTGATTCTTTAATTGAAAAATATTGGTTTTTAACGGAAGATATCAAAAATGAGAATATTTATTATCCACTTGAAGGATATTTACTTCCAGACACTTATATTTTTGAAAATGAAGAAGTTTCAGTTAAAACGATTTTTAATTTTATGTTAAATTATATGGATAAATTCCTAACAGCGCATAAAGATGAAATTACTTACAATGTCCATGAACTTATGACACTTTCTTCTATTACAGAATTAGAAGGAGTAAATGAGGAAGATAGAAAAGAAATTGCTGGGGTTTTAATTCATCGATTAAATAAAAAGATGAGTTTAGGAAGTGATGTAACTGCTTATTATGCATTCAAAGTAGATATGGGGGAAAGAGATTTATATGCTAAAGAATTAAAAACTGAAAATCCTTACAATACACGAGGACCAAATATGGAAGGAAAATTACCAGTAGGACCGATCTGTAGTCCAAGCAAAAATGCAATTTTGGCAACGATAAATTACACGAAGACAGACAACTTGTATTTTGTAGCAGATAAAAATAAAAAAGTATATTTTACCAAAACAAATGAAGAACACATAAATATTATTAATCAATTAAAGCAAAACAGTTTGTGGTATGAATATAAATAATTAAAGGAGGAAGAAA
>CANBLA010000172.1 GCA_947369305.1 uncultured Clostridia bacterium | reverse complement strand
TACTTGTTTTCCTTGTTTAATAGAAGTTACTGTGTTTCCTGCTTGATTGTAATTTGAAATTGTGTTAACCGCAACAACTCCATTTGGTGCTGTATATTCTATTTTTGCTTCTTTATAATCACAAACTGTCACACCATTGATTTTGTGTTCTGTTGGTGCTTGATAATTGGTTGCTTCGCTATTGTAGCAATAAGCTTTGAAACTATCTTCTGTTGCTGGTGCATATTTATCTACTGTAACATCAGCATTCAAAACAATGTTGGTTCCGTTAGTTAATACACCTGAATTTAGATTTGTTTGTTTACCATCTACATTTACTTTGACAACTGCTTTTCCATCTCTCAAAAAAGCCTCTACATTTGAAATATTTAATCCTTCACCATAAATCATACTAGCATTGGTTACATTTAAACCAGTTACATATTGTGGCATTTCAATTTCAAATACAGAATTTCCATATATATCGGAAGTTTCTTCATCATTATTAAGCTCTAATCTCATCTCTACATTAGAGTTTGGGGTTACAGTTGATAAAGAATTACGATCCACAATTAAATTAAAGTTTGTTTTTGTGTCATTTAGTTTAGTTGCTATTGTACAGTTTCCTAAAGGAACTAAATCTGTCACATAGTTAAATTTTGCTTTTTGAACTGTATCTGTCACAATTTGTTCCATATTGGCATAATCTGCTTTACTCATATTTATATTCGTTACTGCTTTTGTGTTTGACAAAATTAAATTTCCTGTATTAACTGGTGCTGAAGTTTTAATCTGTACTTTGGAAATTCTATCTGGGAAACTAACAACATAATTTCCATTTCCATCCATTTGTGTATCTTTATTAATAGAAACTAATCCGTTTCCAGAAACATCTAAAATTTGAATATTTCCTTCTTCACCTAATATTTCATTAAAGTTTTCTTGAGCAATAGAAATTTGCTTATAATACATATCATCTGTGTTAATTTTTTCTCCAGATTTATTTATGTAATAATTTTGGACATCTTCTAAAATTATTTCTTCTATAATGTCTTTATAAGAAATATTGATTGCTGTTTTAGAATGATATTGTGTTTCATGATCTTCTAAATACGCATATGTTTTCGATACTTCTGGTGTTTCATTTTCAATATTGTATGAAACAATATTTCCAGTTTGTCCTGTTAATAAATACTCTTCTATTTTCTCTGCTGTTGCTATACTTTGACCATTTTCTGCTTGTATACCATTAAAAGTAGTAAGTTTTGCATCAATTTTAGAAGAGATTTTCATCTCATCTGAAAGTTGAACTTCTTGGAAAGTATATGTAACTACATATTCGTCTGTCCCAGCAACGCTATAATATCTCTCTTCTTGCTTTGCTTCTTCATTTTCTACCTTTAAATATTCTACATTGGGATTTTTATCAACCATCTGTTTTTTGTTTTCTACTTTTATCTTTACTCGATTTTCTTCTTTCTGATATTCCCAATTTTCATTTGTAAATTCTACATTACCAATCCCTTTACCATTAGTCCCTGCAGTTGAATTTGCTACAACACTTACTTCACTTGGTTTTATACCATTAATAACTGGAACTTCAATAGCAACTTCTGTTTCTTTCGTTGGTAAAGAGTTTCGATTTTCTTGTGTACTATCTATTTTGATAATGCTTTGTAAAATCACACCGCCATTTCCAAATTGGATATATTTCGAAATCTCATTTTCGATTTTTATTGTTCTTTCGTCTTTCCAAGCAAGAGTTAATTCTATTTCTTTCGAAATTTCATTTTCTTTTCCCTTTTCATCAACATACATTCCTGAAAAAATTACTTTTGCTGTTTGGCAAAGTTTTGCTTCATGCATGTAATCTTCCATAGTATACTCAATTGGAATGGAAAATTCCATTTTTTCCGAAGAACTTTCTATTTTGTTTAATATAAGAACATTGTTTTCTAAGCTTTGCACATAATTTTGTTCCATTACTTGGTTGTCCTTTTTTATTGCAAAATTCAATTCTTCGTTTTCTTCTGCATGCATTTCTATTTTAGCATTCTTTAAATAACCATTTTCTTTAACATCTAATTGTAACTTAATGGCTAAATTTTCATTGTTTACATCACTAACTAACGCATTTGAAGTTTCCTCTCCGTTTTCCAAATATGCTTCGAATTCAACATTTTTGTTGCCTGTATCAGAATTATTTCCAAACAGGGACACAAATGTTGTCGTCGCAAACGATTTTGTAACAAATGCAAAATTCGAAAATGTCATTGTAAATACTAAAATCATAGCTAATAATTTTTTTGTGTTTCCCATAGCTTCCTCCTTAAAACAAACTTTAAATCTAATCATATTATTTTATCACTTATATTCTATTTTACTACAATTTTGTTTGTAGTCAATACCTTGTAAATATGATTAATACTATATTTTCTATGTTTTTTAAAATCTTTTATTAGGGAAATAATGCTTTGTAGGAATTACTTTTATGAAATATAAAATTTATGTTACAATTCAGAATTCTCCTAAATATTGATTTTTATACATATCCACACTTTATATTATAACATAATTCTTTCAATTTCTCAACCTCTTTTTGACATTTTTTCAAAAAATTTTTGATTTTTTTCTTATGTTTCACAATAGTTTTAAGGATTTTGTTGTCGTATTGACATTATTTTTGTCGAATTTTGGAAAAAGATTGTAAATTTTTTATGTCTATTTCTGGTTTTTAGTATTTATCACGATACAAAAAATTCCTTACGGATAAATGCTTTAAGCACATTTTTAAAAA
>CANBLA010000171.1 GCA_947369305.1 uncultured Clostridia bacterium | reverse complement strand
TTTTCTAAAGAAGGAATGATCATTCCTAACAATTGTATAACAATGGAAGCTGTAATATAGGGAGTAATTGACATAGCAAATACGGATAAATTCGAGAAAGCGCCACCAGAAATTGTATCAATTAAACTGGCAAGTGAGCCTGTTGATGATTTCATCGATTCTGCTAGAGCAATTGTATCAACACCTGGAACTGTTATATAACAGCCAAATCGAAAGACAACAATTAACAATAATGTATAGAATAATCGTTTGCGTACATCTGGTGTTTTAAAAGCATTTGTAATTGTTTTAAACACTTAAACCACCTCACACTTTCCACCTGCAGCTTCGATTTGTTCTTTCGCCGCTTTTGTAAATCTTGTTGCTTTGACTGTTAATTTTTTATCTAATTTTCCAGTTGCTAAAACAACAATTCCATCGTTTACTTTACCAATAATTCCGTCTTTTAATAATGTTTCTGCATTGACTTCACTAACTGTTGATTTGTTTAGCATGTTTAATGTTACTTCTGTGTAAGTTTTTGCGTTAAAATTATTAAATCCTCTTTTTGGTAATCTTCTATATAATGGTGTTTGACCACCTTCAAAACCTCTTCTTACGCCACCGCCTGATCTTGCTTTTTGTCCTTTTTGTCCTCTACCAGATGTTTTTCCTAAGCCTGAAGCGATTCCACGTCCTACTCTTTTTTTGGTTTTGGTTCTCACATTTGGATGTAAATTTCCTAATTCCATTCTTTAGCACCTCCTTATAAATGGATTTTATACTATCTTAAAAATTTTTGCAATATTTCTACAAGGGTTGTATCCAATACAACCTAAATCTTGGGTTACATGGGATGCAACCCTTGCTATTTTCCATTGTTACTATAAAATTTCAGAAACTTTTTTTCCTCTTTTTCTAGCAACTTCTTCTATTGTTTGCATATTTTTTAATGCTTCGATTGTAGCATAAACTACATTTCTAGGATTTGTGGTTCCTAATACTTTTGAGTTGATGTCTTTGTATCCTGCAAGTTCCAATACTGGTCTTACACTACCACCAGCAATAATTCCAGAACCTTCTGCTCCTGGCTTTAACATAACTCTAGCGCTACCAAATTTTCCGATATATTCATGAGGAATGGTTGTTCCTACAATTGGTACAGTAATTAAATTCTTTTTCGCTTCCTCAATTGCTTTTTTGATGGCATCTGGAACTTCAGCTGCTTTTCCATTTCCAACACCAATGTGTCCAGCTTCATCTCCAACAACAACAACTGCACTAAATCTGAAAGTTCTACCACCTTTCACAACTTTGGCAACACGGTTGATAGCAACTACTTTTTCTTTTAATTCAACTGATTTTTCTTCTTCCACGTTTTTTCTCCTTTCTCCTTAAAATTTTAAACCTGCTTCACGTGCTGCTTCTGCTAATTCTTTTACAACACCGTGATAAATAAATCCACCTCGATCAAAAACTACATTTTCGATTTTTTTGGCTACTGCTTTTTTGGCAATCGATGCTCCAACTTCTTTGGCAGCTTCTTTGTTTGCTTTTTTTGTTTTGATATCTTTATCCATTGTTGATACATAAACTAAAGTTTCACCTTTGGTATCATCAATGATTTGAGCAATTATGTTTTGGTTCGTTCTACAAACAGCTAATCTTGGGATTTCGGTTGTTCCACTAATTTTAGTACGAACTCTTTTATGTCTTCTTTGACGTTCTGCTTTTCGGTTGATTTTTGTAATCATTTTGGTTCTCCTTTCTTTTTATTGGCATAGTAACTTTTTCTAAGTTTGCTAACTTCCTTACGTAGTTTTTTGTAAAATTTGTGTTTGCCAGAAGGGGTCTTTTCTAAGGAAGTTAACTCCGCTTACGCTACGTTAACAAAGTAATCCGTAACGCTCCTTACGTCGCGAACGGCTTACTTTTTACCTGCTTTACCTTCCTTACGTCTAATCACTTCTTCAGCATATTTAATACCTTTTCCACGATATACTTCAGGTGGTCTTTTGGTTCTGATAACTGCTGCTGTTTGACCAACTAATTCTTTGTCAATTCCTTTTACAATGATTTCGTTTTGACTTGGTACATCAAAGGTAATACCTGCTGGTGCTTCCATTTCAACTGGATGCGAATATCCTAAATTCATTAGCAAATTATTTCCCTTTTTCTGTGCTCTGTATCCAACTCCATTGATTTCTAATTTTCTTTCAAAACCTTTGGTTGTTCCTTCAATCATGTTATTGATTAAGGTTCTTGTTAAACCATGTAAACTTCTGTTTTTTGGTTCATCGTCTGGTCTTATAACTTTTAAAACCTTATCTTCTAACATTACTTTCATGTTTTCATGAACATCTCTTTCTAAGGTTCCTTTTGGACCTTTTACGGTAATGTGCTGTCCGTCTAATTTTACTTCTACACCATCTGGAACCGTAATTGGCTTGTTTCCTATTCTTGACATTTTATTTCTCCTTTCTTAGATTAATACCTCGTTAATAGATATTTTTTCAGAATCTTATTTAAAATTTTTCTACCGAAAAAGCTACCAGATATAGGCTAAAACTTCTCCTCCGATGCCAAGCTCACGCGCTTTTTTATCCGTCATGACACCTTTTGAAGTTGAAATTAGAGCAATTCCTAAGCCATTTAAAACTTTAGGTAATTCGTCTTTTGGTGCATAAATTCTTAAACCTGGTTTACTAATTCTTTTTAATCCATCAATTACTCGATTTCCTTTTTCGTCATATTTTAACGTAATTCGGATGATTCCTTGCGTTTCATTTTCAATCTCTTCAAAAG
>CANBLA010000170.1 GCA_947369305.1 uncultured Clostridia bacterium | reverse complement strand
ACAATGATAAAATCAATTTGCTTTTGTTGTACTAAATTCGGAAGACATTCTTTTAATTTGACTAAACCATTTTTGCCAACAATATCTCCTATTGTTAGAATATACATATATTTTCTCCTTTTATTATTTCCAATTTAAAACATGTTTATCATACCATATTTATTTTTTGAATTCAATAACTTTTATCTTTTATTTCATAAATTCTATCCTTTAAATTGGAAACTTAATCTATTTATATTGGTCTTTTATTCACAATTTTATCAATTTCTCCCTCGTTTAAATAAATAATTTTATCTGAATTTGCAATTGTTGATTTTCTATGTGCAACAATGATAACCGTACTTTCTTTTGAAATTTTGTCAATGATTGTCTGAAGCATTTTTTCTGTTTTTAAATCAAGATTAGAAGTTGGCTCATCAAAAATATAAATATTCGTTTTATGTACAATTGCTCTCATAAAAGCAATTACTTGTAATTCTCCATACGATAATTCAGATAAATTAATAATCGTATCTAAGCCATCTGGCAATTTTTCCAATATGTTCTCCACTTTTATGTCTCTTGCTAACTCCATTATTTGTTCATCCATTATTTGCTCGTTCTCTAAAACAATATTACTACGCACAGTATCTGAAAATATGTATGGATTTTGTGAAATATAAGAAATATTATCTCGCAAAGACTGAATTGAAATTTTAGATAAATCATATCCTCCAATTAAAATTTTGCCACTTTCAATGTCAAATAATTTCATTAACACATTCATAAGAGTTGTTTTTCCTGCTCCCGTTCTCCCCACAATGGTTACTTTCATTCCTTGCTTTATAATAAATGACACATTTTTAAGTAGTATCTCTTTTTCATATTTCATTGACACATTTTGAAATTCAATATCACCTTTCAAATCTTTTACAACTTCACCTTGTTTAATTTCTTCGCAATTTCTCTCATTTAACAAAACTCTAATTCTTTTATAAGAATTAAAACAAGTTTGTATCTGTTCTAAGCGATTAAACATTTCTTTTAGTGGACTTTTGCATTCATTTATGTAAAATAATACAAGATAAATATTTCCTAGCGATACTGAAGTATTTTTTTCTAAAACATAATAAAAAATCACATAAATTCCTACCGCTTCGATCATCCATAAAACCCAATTTGGAAAATGATCCAAAAATATATATTTCTTTCGATTTTTTAATTCTCGATTGAATAAATCATTTGCCTTTTTTACATTCTGTTTTTGCAATTTAAAAAGATATGTCAATTTATTTTTATTGTATATTTCGGAAAATTCTCTATTTTCTTTATCTCGTATTCGTAAAATAACATCATTTATATTTGCTAGTATAGACGTAAATTTAAACGAGCTTATCAAAATCAAGACTACCGTTGCAAAACCAATCAGCGCAAGATTTACATCCGCCACAAACATCATTATGACCATAAAAAATATTTGTAATCCATTATTAATAAGTGCATATACTACACCAAAAAACAAATCAAACAATTGATCCACATCATCCGTTAATCTCGTATAAATTTCAGAAGAATTATATTTTTGAAAAGTTATCATTTTAAATCTTAAAACTTTATCAAATATCGTTTTTCGAATTTCTTTTATAATTTTACAAATCACTTTATTGATCGCAATCTCTCTTATGTTTTTAAAAAAAATTAATACAATATGAAGCAAAGTATAAATCACAATAAACTTTACTAAAATGCTATTTATTCCATCGCTTGAAAAATCAATGTCTAGAACTTGTTTTAATACATATGGTGGTAAAATTGATAATAAATTACATAAAATTAGTAATCCAGAAACAAGCAAAATAGATTTTCGATATTTTCTCCAAATTTTTCTCATGTCAAATCACCTACTCTCTCATAGCTATCCAATTCTTTGTAAAATTCATTATTTTGTAATAATTCTTCATGTGTTCCGCAATCGACTATTTTTCCATCAATTAATATATATACTTTGTTCATTTTCTCCATCATACTAATTTTATTAGAAATCACAATTAAAATATTATCTCCTACCTGCTTTTCGATTTCTTCTAATACTTTTTTCTCTGTTTGAACATCTAAAGCAGACAACGTATCATCAAAAATATTAACACTTCTAATATTTAACAAGTTTCTGGCAATTTGAATTCTTTGCTTTTGTCCACCAGATACTTTTATTCCATTTTCACCAATTTTAGTTTCCAATCCATCTTGCATTGTTTTAATATCTTGATAAATATCAGCTTTTTTCGTAATTTCTTGAATCTTTTCAAGTTTTGTATTTTCTGTTATATCAATATTATTTTTAATTGTGTCATCTACAATTATACATTTTTGTGTCGCATATGTAATATTATTAAAAATAGCTTCTCTAGAATAAGAATTTATATCCTTACCATTAATGAAAACTTGATTATCTGGCACCTCATAAAATCCTGCTATAATATTCATTAGTGTTGTTTTTCCGCTTCCAATTTTTCCAACAATTCCGATTTTCTCGCCATCCTCAACTGTCATATTAATATTTTGAAGTGCAAAATTTTCTCCTTTACCATATGAATAAGAAAGATTTTTAATTTCCAATTTGTATATTTGTTCTAAATCCTGTCCTTCTTTTGAATATGTCTCCAAATGAAAGAAATAGTTAAATCTTCTTATGGCTTGTTTAAAAAATGCAATCCCATTCATCAAAGGTTCAATTGAATTCACGATTTCATGTATTACAATTGTAATACATGAAATATAGGCTGTCAATTCTCCTACTGTAAGAAATCCTTGTTTTATTAAAAT
>CANBLA010000169.1 GCA_947369305.1 uncultured Clostridia bacterium | reverse complement strand
AGGCTTACATATTCATTTATCTGAAACAATCGATGAAGAAAAAACGATTCATGAAAGATACGATAAACGTGGTACAGAATATCTAAATGATTTAGGAGTATTTGACGTACCAGTTGTTCTTGCTCATGGGATTTACATTTCGGATAGCGATATTGAAATTCTAAAAAATATCAAAGGTGGAATTTCGCATAATCCAATCAGTAATTGCAAATTATCTTCTGGTATTTGCGATGTTGTAAAACTTAGAAAAAATGGAATCAATGTTGGCTTAGGAACAGATGGAATTGGCAGTACAACAACGTTAGATATGTTTGAAGAAATGAAAACAGCGGCTTATTTGCAAAAAGTAAAAACCAAAAGACCAACTTCTATAACCGCTTACGATATTCTAAAGATGGCAACCATCGAAGGCGCCAAAGTACTAGGCATGGAAAATGAGATTGGAACATTAGAAGTTGGAAAAAAGGCAGACATGATATTCATCAAAACTGACAAAATTCATTTATGTCCAGACAACGATGTTTGTACCAATATTGTTTATTCAGCCAATGGTGCTGACGTAGATTCAGTTATGATAGATGGAAACTTAATCATGCAAAATAGGAAAATGATAAATTTAAATGAAAAAGAAGTCATGAGACAAGTGAAAAAGATTGCAAAGAGACTATTAGAACATAATTAAAATTTAAAATTAAACCATTGACATTTACAAAGATTTTGATATAATAGAATAAAATAAAAAAGGAGGTACAAAAAATGGCCTATAAAATTACGGATAAATGTATTAGTTGTGGAGCATGTGCAGGAGCATGTCCAGTAAGTTGTATTTCGCAAGGTGATGACAAGTATAAAATAGACGAAAATGTATGTATTGAATGTGGAACTTGTGCAGGAGTTTGCCCAGTTGATGCACCTCAAAAAGATTAATGAGGAATATAATTTTTTAAAATAAAAAACCGTAGTTCTTACTGAACTACGGTAACTTTTATTCTTTATTTGTAATCTGTTCTAAATCTAATAACTCTTGCCATCTGGTATCAACTTCCTCTTGGAATTCCTTAATCATCCATTCATTTCCCGGTTTAAACATATGTTTGAATCTTTTTTGTGGACGTAAAAATTCTTCAATTGGAAGTTTATTTGCTGGTTTATAAGAAATTTTATAAACACCATCTATTACTTCATACAAAGGCCAATAGCAGGTTTCAACTGCCAACTTATTAATTTTCATTAAATCATCTGTATTATAACCCCAACCACGTGGACAAGGAGCTAGTACGTTCAAGAAACAAGCACCTTCTGTATAAATTGCTTTTTCTGCTTTTTCATACAAATCTTTAAAATTATTAAGTGCTAAAGTTTGAGCAACATAAGGTAAATGATGTCCTACCATAATTTTTGTTAAGTCCTTCCTTGGTTGCATCTTTCCGGGAACAACTTTTCCAGCAGGTGTTGTGGTTGTATCTGCGAATTTTGGTGTTGCAGAGGAACGTTGAATACCGGTATTCATATAAGCTCCATTGTCATAGCAAACATAAACCATATCGTGCCCACGTTCCATGCTACCTGATAAACTTTGAAGCCCAATATCATAAGTTCCGCCATCTCCACCAAATGCGATAAATTTTGTGGTTTTATCTTCTGGTAATTTTCCAGTCGCTTTCATAGCCTTGTAAGCAGCTTCTGCACCAGATAATGTCGCAGCAGCATTTTCAAAAGCCGTATGAATAAACGAATCCGTCCAAGCTGTATATGGATATAAGAAAGTAGAAACCTCCATACATCCTGTTGCATTGGATACAACAACATGATCCTCTGGTTTAACAGCGCGTAGTATCATCCTTGCAACCGCAGGTGCGCCACAACCAGCACACATTCTATGACCAGAAGTTAATCTGGATTGCGTATCCACCATAATTTGTTTGTGATTATAAGCCATTATTTCCACCCCCTAACACCTAAATAGCGATATGGATTACCAACTTCACCTGTTTTTGCAATTTCCATTAAATCGTTGTAAACACTTTCAATATCCTTAGAAGTTGTATCTCTTCCACCAATTCCATAAACATAATTTACAGTTGGAATCTGAATCTTGCTAACAAACATACCAGATACAACATCTTCAAACAAAGCCCCACCAACTGCATTTAGCGAATCTGCTTTATCCAAAACAGCAATTGCCTTTGCTTTTTCCAAAGCTTTTGCAATTTCTTCACCAGGAAACGGACGGAAAACTCTCACTTTCAAAACACCAGCTTTTATGCCTTGCTCACGCAATTTATCAGCCGTATATTTTGAGGTTCCAGCGGTTGAATTCATACAAACAATAACAACTTCGGCATCCTCCATTTTATATTCCTCAAAAAATCCATATTTTCTACCAGTCACTTTTTCAAAATCATTTGCCACATCTAAAATGACTTTTTTTGCATTTCTCATAGCTATTGCTTGTTGTGTTTTGTGTTCAAACAAGTAACTTTGTAAATCCAATGGACCAATCGCAATTGGTTCTTTGTCATTTAATAGATAATGTTCTGGTTCATATTTGCCCACAAATTCCTTAACTTTTTCATCTTCAATTAATTCAATATTTTCAATCGAATGAGAAGTAATAAAGCCATCTTGACAAACCATTAATGGAAGCAAAACATCCTTGTGTTCTGCGATTCTGTGAGCCATAACTAAATTATCATAAGCCTCTTGATTATTTTCTGAAAATAGCTGAATCCAGCCACTATCTCTAACTCCCATTGCGTCAGAATGGTCATTGTGGATATTAAGTGGTCCAGATACGGCTCTATTTACCAAAGACA
>CANBLA010000168.1 GCA_947369305.1 uncultured Clostridia bacterium | reverse complement strand
GATGTAAACCGAATGGCAGAAAAATATGGAGGAGTAACCACAAAAGCAGGATTTAGCAAAGAATTAGATATTAGCGTATGGGAGACGGGAAATTATACAATAAGAATTGACCAAGTAGCTCGTAATGGACAATTAATTGGTTCAGATAGCAGAAATGTAAAAGTAACTAAAAAGGAATATGAAGGAAGAATGTATATTGATTCTCCTTCAAGCAATGGAACATACAAATTGCCAGATGTAAGTAAAATAAAAATCGATGGTTGGGCAGTATCCAATGATGAAAATGCTTATATATTGGCTTCAATTGATGGGAAAACTTGTTCATACACAGTAGACAGAAAAGTAAGAGCAGATATTGATAAGAATATTTCACCAGCATATGGAGGAAGTGCTATAACACCCAAAGCTGGATTTTCAGTTAATATAGATATTAGTAATTTATTTGAAGGAAACCATATAATCGAAGTGTTAGAAGTATCTAGATATGATAAAATAATCACTAGAAGTCAAATTCTAATTAATATATCAACACCAGATTATGCTGGAAACATGAATTTAGAAGAGCCAATTCAAAATAAAAGATACCGTTCAGGTTGGTTAGAAGTAAAAGGTTGGGCGATTACAGAAAGTAAAAATGATTTTCTTGAAATTTATTTAGATGGAAATTATATAACAAGACCAGAAAGAAGAAAAAGAGCAGATGTTGTTAATGCATTTCAAGGGCAATATGGGGTAAACGCAAACTCTACTCCGGGATTTTATTCTCAAATTAATACTTCACATTTGGGAGAAGGAATGCATACTTTAAAAGTAGTTCATTATTCAGGCTATGGAAAGAAAATTCAAGAACGAGAGGTGAGATTTGTAATTAGCAACACAATGACTTGGGGAATTGATGTTTCATATCATCAAAAAGCAATTAATTGGAATGCTGTTAAAAATCAAGGAGTTAATTTTGCAATTATAAGAGTTGGTTATTATAGTGAGTCAAGTAAGACTTTTCATTTAGATACAAGATTTAATGAATATTATAATGAATGTAAAAGACTAGGAATTGCGCTTGGTGGTTACATTTATTCTTATGAATTTAATCCAGAAGAGGCAAAACATGAAGCCGAAGCTTGTTTGCAACATATAAGAGGAAAATCTTTTGAATTACCAATCTTTTTAGATATTGAAGATGAGAAAATAAAAAATGCTATATTAAATGGAACCACGAATGTTAATAATGTAACAAACGGTGCGATTACTTTCTGCAATATGATGAACCAAAATGGATATCAAGCAGGAGTGTATGCTAATAAAGATTTCTTTACACATTATTTAAATGCTTCTGTTTTGGAACAATATAACATATGGCTTGCCCATTATACCAATGCACCTTCTAGCGATTATCCAGGCAGATATGATATATGGCAATATACAAGTGCAGGAAGTATACCAGGTATCGATGGACCAGTTGATTTGAATTGGTGTTTTAAAAGATATTATTAAAAAGTCTTGACTTTTTGAATAAAAAAGTGTAAAATATGAAAAATAATAAAAACGATGAAAAAGAGGAGTACATCTATCCTGCCAAACAGAGAAAAGAAGGAATTTTGCTGAGAACTTCTTATGGAAAAGTAGATGGAAGGTAGCTTTGGAGTTGGCAGAGTGAACGTAGAGTTTAAAAATAGCTTTGCTCGTTTCAGAAACGTTAAAATCTGGTAGAGAGAAAAGATGATGTCATCTTTTAAATTAGGTGGTACCGCGGAATTTACAGCATTTCGTCCTATGTTTTAGGAGAAATGCTGTTTTTGTATTTTTTTGATAAAAGGAGGTTTTATGAGAAAAATAGTACCCAATAAATTAAAAATAGGGGATGAAATACGAGTGATTGCGCCTTCTCGTAGTATGTGCATCTTGAGTGAGGATACAATTAATATAGCCAAAAATAGATTACAAGAATTAGGTTTAAAGGTAACTTTTGGAAAAAATGTTTTTCATTCAATTGGAAAAGAATTTGATTGTGCTAGTGTGAAAGATAGATTAGATGATTTACACGAAGCATTTAGCGATACAAATGTAAAGGCAATTTTGACAGTCATTGGTGGTTATAATATTAACCAATTATTAGATTATGTTGATTATAATTTAATCCAAGAAAATCCCAAAATTTTGTGTGGTTTTTCGGATATTACAGCATTGGCAAACGCTATTTATGCAAAAACAGGAATGGTAACTTATTCTGGACCACATTTTTCTAGTTTTGGAATGCAAAAAGGTTTCGAATATACAGAACAATATTTCCAAAAAATATTTATGCAAGAGCAACCAATTTTAATTGAGAGTTCTGAAGCGTGGAGTAATGACCGCTGGTTTATTAATCAAGAGGAAAGAACTTTTATTGAGAATAAGGGAATGAAAATTATAAGAAAAGGAGAAGCAGAGGGAAAAATTATTGGAGGAAATTTGTGCACTTTGAATTTATTGCAAGGAACAGAGTATATGCCTGATTTAGAAGATAGTATCTTATTTATTGAAGATGATGGATTAGTAGGCAATGTTTTCAATAAAGAATTTGATAGAGATTTGCAATCTCTTTTACAAGTGGCTAAAAATAAAAAAATTCAAGGAATTGTTGTAGGAAGAGCAGAAAAGAATTGTGACATGAATGATGAAAAATGGACCCAAATATTTGAATTAAAACGTGAATTAAAAGATATTCCAATTATTATTAATGCTAATTTTGGGCATACTACTCCAATTTTTACTTTTCCGATAGGAGGATTTGCTAGAATAAAAGCAGATAAAGAGATAAAGATTGAATTAATATAAAAAAGGAGGTTTT
>CANBLA010000167.1 GCA_947369305.1 uncultured Clostridia bacterium | reverse complement strand
AAATCCACAAGAGTACAGGCTCGTAGAAAAAATCTTGTAGAAAATCATCCATCACTTATTTACCAATTCGCAAATTTTGATGACTTTTGTAATTTTAATAATTTTTTATCTGTTTCTTTGCCTAAATTTTTAGACTATTTCTCAGAATCTAATTGGTTATATCAATATAATGACTGTTTCTTTTTAATTCTCGAAAACTTGGATAACCAATATACATCTATTATATCTAGTGTAATTAGTGAATTTGGTAATCTGGTAGAAAGTTCGGATTTAATTATAAACAAAATTAAAGAATATGGGAAATTGGTAACTGAAAATGCTATTATTAAGACTACATAACTAGCAAAGGAGATGATTGCCTATCATCTCCTTATTTATTCCTCATTTCCTTTCAATTTCTCTGCTTGATCCGTTGCAATCAAATTATCGATTAAGTCATCCAAATCTCCATTTAAAAAATTCTCAAATTGAAATATACTCATACCAATTCTGTGATCTGTAATACGTCCTTGAGGGTAATTGTAAGTTCTAATTTTCTCACTTCTATCACCACTTCCAACTTGGCTTTTTCTAGCATTAGCAACTTCTGAATCTTGTTTTTGCTTCTCAATTTCATATAATCTCGAACGCAACATCTTCATTGCATATTCCCTATTTTGCACCTGCGACCTTTGTGTTTGACACTCTACCACAATGCCACTTGGCTCATGAATTAAACGAACTGCAGAAGATGTTTTATTAATATGCTGTCCCCCCGCACCAGATGCTCGAAACACTTCCATTTTAATATCAGCTGGATTTAACTCTATTTCCACATCTTCCACTTCTGGTAAAACTGCAACTGTCGCAGTTGAAGTATGAATTCTTCCACTACTTTCTGTATCAGGCACACGTTGCACTCTGTGAACACCACTTTCGAATTTAAATCGGCTATAAGCCCCTTTTCCTGTTATCATAAAAGTAATTTCTTTAAAACCGCCTAATTCTGTAGCATTTTCATTCACAATATCAATTTTCCAATGTTTCGTTTCAGCATACATCGAATACATTCTAAAGAGTGTTCCTGCAAATAACGCAGCTTCTTCTCCACCAGCTCCAGATCTAATCTCACAAATAACATTATTATCATCATTTGGATCTTTTGGAATTAAAAGAATTTTCAATTCCTCTTCAATTTTTGGTAATTTTCCCTTTGAATCTTCTAACTCTAAACTGGCTAATTCCTTTAATTCTGGGTCACTTAACATTTCTTTTGCTTCTTCTAATGATTTTTTTACATTTTTATATTCTCTATATTTTTCAACAATATCTTGCATTCCACTATGTTCTTTCATCAATTTTTGCCATTCTGTTTGGTTAGAAATCACTTCTGGGTCACTAATCAACTTGTTTAATTCCTCAAACCTTTTTTCTACATCTTCTAATTTTTGAAACATACCGTTCCTTCCTTTCTCTTAAAGCTTTTTTGTATTATACACCATTTTTCTTTATTTTTCAAGCACTATTCGGTGATATTCTATTTTTAATTCATTAAGCGCCTTTTCCTCTCGATTTGAACACGTAAAAATAATAATTTGATTGTTATAGTTTTTGTCTTGCAAATAACACAAAATATTTTTCAATCGTTCATTATCAAAATACGCAAAACTCTCATCTAAAATAATGGGTAAATTTTCTTTAGAAATCTCAGCAAGCGTACTCAATCGAAGTGCCAAATACATCTCATCAATCGTTCCAACACTTAAGTTCTCTACTGGCATATAAGCACCATTTTCAACTTCTATATTTAGTCCAGCCTCATCATTTACTGCGATATTTTTATATTTTCCATCTGTAATTTCTACAATCATTTCACACAATTTTTGTTCAAATTTAGGACTGATATTACGTTTTATCTCATCATAAGCTTCCTCCAAACACTCTTTAGCAAGACTAAAAGATACATCTAATGACATCAATTCACTTTTTCTTTGCTTTTGCTCTTCTAAATCTTCTTCCATTTTTGCCAATGCTTCTAACTTTTCATCAATATTTACTTTTTCATTTTGTAAAATGTGACTTTGAAGTTTCAAATCATTAATTTTAACCTCTGAATTTTCTAGTTCTTTTTCAATCTTGTTATCATCGAATTCTTCTTTTTTTATAAAATCAGTCTTCGCTTTTATTATCATCCAAATATCTAGCATTGCCAATATAACTGGAATTACTGCAATTAAATTATTTTCCAGCATAACAAACAAAACAACTGCTACAATTACTAAAAACAATAAGGAAAAAATATAACTTTTCCTTTTAAATTCTTGTTCTATATTTTTAATTTTTCGGCTATTGGCAGTCTGTTTTGTTTTTTTCAAAATCTCTTTTTGTTCTTGTAATATTTCTATTTCCTCTTGTATTTTCTTGCTATCTTCTTGCGAATCTTCTTTATTTTTTTTGAAAAAAATCAATGTTTTTCTTTCTTCTAACAGTTTTCTAATATTACTTTCTACAATATTTATTGGTTTTTGTTTTGTTCGCTCTGTTCCAACCATTTCATTTTGCATTTTGTTTAGCTTTTCCATAGATTTTTTAAAAGATACATTATCATCACCTGTTAAAACCAAATTGCTTATTTTTTGAATTATTGTATTTGTATCAGCTTTTTCCAATTTGACCTTTTGTTGCCCTATCATTGCTGTATTAGTAAAAGACCTGTAATCTACTCCTATTTGTTCTTCAAAAAAATTAATCCCTTTAGATTTATCAATCTTAAATTGCTTTGAAATATCTTCATTACATGCATTATAAATTACTGGATTTTTCTTCTTAAATTCTCTAAAAACTTCATATTGCT
>CANBLA010000166.1 GCA_947369305.1 uncultured Clostridia bacterium | reverse complement strand
CCTTTGGTTGCAAGTTGGCTTCTTCTATTTCATTTAATTGGTAGTTTAATAAATCTAATTTTCGCTGTTTTTCAATATCGTTTCCGTAATTTAAATGCAATTCTTTTTTTAATCTTAAATATTGACTGTATAACTTCTCATATTCTGTTTTTAACAATAATAATTCTTGTCCTGCAAACCCGTCTAATAATTCAATATGTCTGTTTAAATCTAAAAGGTTTTGATTATCATTTTGTCCATGAATATCAATCATATTTTTCATGAAATCTTTTAATTCATTTACTGTGACTAATCTCCCATCAATTTTACATACATTTTTCCCACTATTATTAATTTCTCGCGAAACAATCACATTATCTTCGTGATTTGGTAATGAAATAGACACTTCAACAAATGAATTTTGGGCACCTGTGCGTATCATTTCTTTGGAAAATCTGCCACCAGATAAAATTTTTAAAGCACCAATAATAAGTGTTTTCCCAGCACCTGTTTCTCCTGTTAAAACATTAAAACCTTCTTGTAAATTGATTGTTAAATCATCAATAATTCCGATATTTTTTATATGTAATAAACTAATCATTAAAAAACCTCCTACCAAAAATATGTTCGTTAACTGTATTATATCAGTTTTTGTTTTTTTGTCAATACATTTGTTCGTATTTTTTTAAATTTTTGGTAGAAGTTTTTAAAATATTATAAAAATCTTATCTATTTTTCTTCCTTACTTTCTTTTTTTACTTTCTGTACCTTTTTCTTTGGACGCGGACGCGCTTCTACAATCAAATTTTTAATTAAAATTTTCTTTAGCACATCTTCTCTAACATCGGCAATCAATGTCCCATCTTTGGCAATCGAAACTTTTCCTGTTTCTTCAGAAACAACCACTACAATGCAATCCGATTCTTTGGAAATTCCAATCGCAGCTCTATGGCGTGTTCCAAGTTCCCTTGCTATATCTTTATCATCTGCTAACGGAAGCATACAAGAAGCTGCCGCAATTTTATGATTGCTAATAACAACCGCACCATCATGAAGTGGTGTTTTCGGCTCAAAAATATTAACTAATACTTGTGGCGAAATCTCCGCATTCATCAAAATTCCAGTTGCTGTAATATCTTGAATTTTAATCTCTCGTTCAATAACAATCAAAGCACCTGTACCCGTTTTCGATAATTCCATAGCAGCAATCGCAATTTTATAAATATTTTCTTTTATTCTACCATTCACATCATCATCCATACCAAAATATTTACTGAATTTATTGGTTCCTAATTGTTCCAGTGCTCTTCTAATTTCTGGCTGAAAAATAACTATTAGCATAAATACTCCATAAGTCATAACCGATGATAAAATATAATTTAAAATATTTAATTTCAACAAATCACTTAAAAACATGGCTAATATTAAAAACATAATTCCTTTTGTTAATTGCCAAGCTCTTGTCCCTTTTAAAATTTGAAATAATTTATAAAATAAAAATACGACAATTACAATATCTAACAAAGACATAATTAATAAAATAGGTGCATTACACAATTCTTCTATGTACGAAACAATTACATTTTGATAAATTTCCTTAATACTTTCTAACATCTCTACACTCCTAACCTTGCATTATATAAAACATTAATGTTCCACAAACAGAAAATAACATTAAAATCACCATAATGATGGCAATAATTCTACCAGCTATTTTCATTTTATCAACTGGTTTTTTAGGTTTTATTTTTTCTTTCATATTTTTCTCCTTTCTTTATATTATATCATTCATCGAATATAAGCCTTTTTCTTTATGCAAAATAAATTCTGCAGCCTTAATAGCTCCTCTTGCAAATACACTTCTTGAAGTACAATTATGCGTAATTTCAAAACTTTCATTTTCTCCAAAAAAGATAACCGAATGCTTTCCAACCTCTGTACCACCACGAATAGAATGAATGCCAATTTCTTTCTTACTACGTTTTTCACGTTTACTATGACGATTGTATTCATACTTCATTTCATATGCAAGTGTCTCATTTATACTATCTGCCAAAATAAGTGCTGTTCCACTTGGGCTATCGATTTTACGGTTGTGATGTGTCTCCACAATTTCAATATCAGAATTTTCTAATTTCAAAGCAAGCTGGCTTACGATTTTTGCCATAAGATTGATTTCATATGACATATTTGCCGATTTAAAAATTGGTAAATCTTCAGCATATTTCTCAATTTTCTTACCCTCATTATCTGAAAAACCAGTTGTGGCAATAACCATTGGAATCTTCTTTCTCTTTGCAAATTCCAAAATTTGAAATGTTGCTTCTGGAACCGAAAAATCAATAATCACATCTGGCATAACATCAATATCTGTAATTTTTGTAAACACCGGAAAAGGATTGTCTCCCGTATCAATTCTATCAACTCCACAAATAACGTCCATATCCTGAGCTAATTTCACTTGTTTTGCAACTTCTTGTCCCATTTTTCCGTTGCATCCATTGACTAAAACTTTCATTTGATAAACTCCTTTCTTATTTTTCTTCTTGTTTTTTTAATTGTTTTAACTTACGTAATCTTCTTAAATTCTTTTTATATTTTAAAAATCGAAAAAACTCTTTTGTAGCACAATATTTATCTATAAATGTGACAATATAACTTTCTGAATATTTAGGTAAACGAATCGTTAGTGGCCACATATGTTTTAAAATAATATCTTTTTCCACTTCATTTAAGCTAAAATTTTGATTGGCATTATGCAGAGCAATTCTTGGGTGTCTGTAGGCATGAAAGCGCTTTTGCCCTTCAACACCTTTATTGCGCCAATCGTAAAAATAAAAATCATGTAGCATCGCTCCTCGTGTTGCAGAAA
>CANBLA010000165.1 GCA_947369305.1 uncultured Clostridia bacterium | reverse complement strand
TAGTAAAAAGTTCCGTTGTTTTAGAAAAGGCAATTCAAAATTTGGGAAGTAATGGTACTGCTCATGAATTGAGTCGTTTGATAGAGGTGGAAACAATTAAAAATACAAATATGATTGAAATGAAGATTTCTGGACAAAATGAAAAAGAAATTCAGAGTTATTCTACTGAAATATCAAATGCATTTTTAGAAACAGTACATGACATTTATGAAAATGCGCAAATTTATAGTATTGATTATACATACGATTATTATATAGAAGGCAATGTAGTTGCAATTGGAATTGGAATGGGAGTTGCTGGATTTGTTTTATCATGTTTATTTTTTGGTGTAAAATTTTTGTTAGATACAAAAATAACAAGTTGCAAAGAGATTGAAGAAATAACTGGCTTAAGGTCGTTAATTTCAATTCCACAGATAAAAGCGATAGAAAAGAAAAAATTAACGATTAAAAATTTGAGAGTATATAAAAACGAAGTGTTTAAAATACTTATGACGAATATTCAATTTGTAAATAATAATCCAATGCAAAGTAAAACAATTTTAATTACAAGTACCAAACCATTTGAGGGAAAGTCATATGTTACTACTAATTTGGCAATTGAGTTTGCTAAAGCTGGAAAAAAGGTAATTGTTATTGATGGTGATATGAGAAGAGGAAAATTGGCTAAAATTTTTAATTTACCAAATGATTTAGGTCTTTCTAATTATTTGTCGAATTTAGATTGCAATGGGAATTTTATAAATGAGAGAATTACCAGATTTATGCATGATACTGAAATTAAAAACTTGAATGTGATTACAGCTGGAAACATGCCACCAAATCCAACTGAGTTATTAAGAAGCAATAAAGTAAGGGAATTGATAAAAGATTTAAAAGTTTTTTATGATATTATTATTTTTGATACAATTGCTGTTTTGGAAGCTCCAGAAGCATCGATTCTTTCAAAAATGTCAGATTTGACATTACTTTTGTCAGCTTATGGAAGAACAAAGAAAGATGAATTTGCACTGGCATATCAAAAAATAGAAAATGCTGATGGAAACAATATTTGTGTTGGTTTGAATAATATTCCAGATAGAAAAATAAAGAAAAAATTTGTAATTGTAAAAAATGTTTTAAAACAACGAATGAGTAAGTTTGCAAAAAGTGTAAAGAGAATATTCAAAAACTTAAAGAAGTTGTCAAAAATAGGAAATATTATAAAAAATATATTTAAAGTTATTTTTGGATTTGTTGTTATTGTTTTGTTACAAATAAGAAACTTAATGGTTGGTATCATGAACAGTATTCAAAAACAAGTTCAAAAGATAAAAGAACGTATTCAAGCTTATCAAGCTAAGCAAGAAAAGATTAAGCTAATTGAAGCAGGAAGCATGATTTTGGAAGAAGAAAATAACATTATCAAAGAAGTTTTTGAAAGTGAAATTGCTAAATTAGAATCAGATGAGGATGTTCAATATAAGAAAAAACTAGATGAACTGAAAATGAACTTGGACGAAAAAAGTAAAAGTAATGGAGAAACATTGCAAGCCAAACCAGTTCAAATAAGAACGGAAAAAAGCAAGTTTGATTTAATACGAGAGCAACAAGATAAAACAGAACCTCAAGTTATACAAACAGTAGACGAAAAAAATATTAAAATAGAAAATATTCAGTTAAGTATAAAGGAAAAACCAGAAAAAATAAAAACAGTATCAAGTGAGGAAAAAATAGAGCAAAAGGAAATTCAAAGAAGACAGGAACAATTAATAGAAAGACAAAAAATTGAGCGTGAAAGAAAAGAAGCCGAGAAAAAAGCAAGGCAAGAGAAAATAGAAAATCATCAAGAAATTGATTTTCATAAACAGGAAAATTTGACAGAAGAAATGATTAGAAAGCAAGTAGAAATAGACGAAATGGTTCGATTGGCTGAGCAAGAAAAAGAAGAAGAATTGTATCGTGCTGAGCAAATGAAAAGAAAGGCAAGAACAGAAAAGAGAAGAAAGCGCAAAGAAAAATTTCAAGATATTATTAATTATATTAAAAATATAAAAGAAGTATATAATGGAAAAAATGAATTTAAAATAGAAGAAAGACTAAAAAAAGAAAGTGAAAAAAATGAGTATCGCGTAAAAGTTGCTAAGGAAAGAGAAGAAAAACGAGCTTTCCGTGAGATGGAAAGACAAAAATATAAGGAAGAATTGAGAATTCAGGAAGAATTACAAGAGGATAATTTGTATCCAAGACCAAGAATGTAAGAAAAATCCCGTCTTATTTTAAGATGGGATTTTTTTCCTTTATATCTTGTTTTTTTGAGGAAAATAAGATATAATAAAGCCATTCTATCAAAAAGAGAAAATGGAGGACGAAACGATGTCATATAATTTTAAAGAAGTCGAAAAAAAGTGGCAAGAATATTGGGACAAAAATGAAACATTTAAAACTGATGTTTGGGATTTTTCCAAACCCAAATATTATGCTTTGGATATGTTTCCCTATCCTTCGGGACAAGGATTGCATGTGGGGCATCCAGAAGGTTACACAGCAACGGATATTTTATCAAGAATGAAAAGAATGCAAGGTTATAATGTTTTGCATCCAATGGGGTGGGATGCTTTTGGGCTTCCTGCTGAGCAATATGCGATCAAAACAGGCAATCATCCAGATGGTTTTACGAAACAAAATATTGAAACTTTCAAAAGGCAATTAAAAATGTTAGGATTATCTTTTGATTGGGATAAAGAAATTTCTACCTGTGACCCCAATTATTACAAATGGACGCAATGGATTTTCAAACAATTATACCAAGATGGCTTAGCCAAATCAATTGATATGCCAGTCAACTGGTGCGAAGAATTAGGAACGGTTTTGGCAAACGATGAAGTCATTGATGG
>CANBLA010000164.1 GCA_947369305.1 uncultured Clostridia bacterium | reverse complement strand
TTGCTGTCCAATTGGCGAAGTGAGCCTGCTGCAGCGTTTCTGGCATTAGCAAATAGGCTCTCTTCCATCGCCTCACGTTCTTCATTCATTTTCTCAAATTCTTTTTTGCCAATGAAAACTTCTCCTCGAACGGTAATCGTAATCGGCTCTTTTAATGTTTTAGGAATATTTTTTATGGTTTTTAGATTTTCGGTAATATCTTCGCCAATTAAGCCATTTCCGCGTGTGGCTCCTCTTACAAAAATTCCGTTTTCGTATTCTAAAGCTACGGATAACCCATCGATTTTGGTTTCAACAACGTATGGTAATGCTTCTATTTCTAATGCTTTTTTGACTCTTTCGTCAAATGCCTCTAGTTCTTCAAAATCGAAAATATCTTGCAAACTTTGTAGTGGGACTTCATGCTCAACTTTTTCGAATCCTTCTTTGACGGTTCCACCAACGCGTTGAGTTAAAGATTCTTGGGTTACAAATTGAGGATATTCTTTTTCTAAATTGCGTAGTTCTACCATTAACATGTCATACTCGAAATCGGTAATTTCTGGGCTATCTTCGTCGTAATATTTTTGAGCATGGTAAGTGGTTAACCTATTTAATTCGTCAATTCTTTTTTGGGCTTCTTCCTTAGTCATTTTTCATTCCTTCCATGTTTTATTTTTTCTCATTTTCACTTTCATAGATATAAGTTTGTGTAATTGGATTTACAGCATTTCTAGGATAACTGATTATATTTTCTATATCAGCATCAATGGAGTCGGCATAGCTAACAATATAAGCTTCTGCCATATGTTTTGGCATGGTATCCATATGGGTTGCAATGATATGCAGAACTTGGTATTTCAATTTTTCGGAAATATTTTCTTTCTCTAAATATCTTTCTACTATTGATTCTCCTAAATAAACATGGTCAACTAATAAATAAGAATCGTTTAAGTTGGCTTTTACATCATTTTGTTCATTCCATTTATCGAATATCTTTGTTTTTCCAATATCATGCAATAGGGCTCCTATTAATATTAAATCCATATCTACTTTGCCTTCATAAGTAAGTCCAATTTTATAAGCATTTTTAGTCACATTTAGCATATGGTCTAATAATCCGCCATCAAAACATTGGTGTGTTCTGTCATTTTTGATATTTTTAATTCCATCATGACCTGCTGAACGATTCCATAACTCTTTTTTATAATCTTGTAAAATATTAATACAGGCATGTTTTAAAGCTGTATTATTGATTTTTTCAGCGAACATCATTAACTCTTGAAATTTATTTTCTTTTTCTTCTTGCGTTAAATTAATAAACATTATTTATTTTCTCCATTTCCAAATTATATTATCAATTTTAAGCATCTTTGAATAATTCTTTTCCATTTTTTAAATAATCGTATCCTGAAAAAATTGTGGCAATGACTGCCAAACTCATAAGTACTGTACTGATCATATTGACTACAAATCCTACTTTTGTAAAACTATAACCATACGTGATAAATTCGCCAAATGCGTGAATGTCTACAAAAGCAACTACGATGGCTAGCATTTGTGTGACAGTTTTTACTTTTCCCCAAAAAGATGCAGCAATTACTTGCCCTCCTTTTTCGGCGGCGACTAAACGATAGCCTGAAACTAAAAATTCTCTGGTTAATATAATTGCTGGAATCCACGCAGGCAAACGGTCAGATTGAACAAGGATAATTAAAGCTGTTAGGACTAATATTTTGTCTGCTAAAGGATCCAAAAATTTGCCAAATGTGGTTACCATATTCTTAGAACGCGCTATATAACCATCTAATTGGTCGGTGATGGATGCAATGATAAAAACTAAATCTGCTAGTAACATGGTAACGGGTATTCCAATGCTTGCTTCTAATAGACCCCAGCCGATTTCTTGATTAATTCCCAAATAGGGTATTATCAGTATCACTGGTACTAATAGCATTCTGAATATGGTTAATTGGTTGGCTAGATTCATTGGTTTGTTCCTCCTTATTTTCTTTTTCTATTTGAAGATTTCTCAATTCTTCTAAACGTTTAATTAAATTTTCTAGTTCACTTAAATCTTTCCCAATCATTTCAAAATTATTAGATGTTAGTGATTCTTCTAGATTCCCATTTGACCTTATAATCGCATCAATAACACTCTCAATATCTTGCATATCAATGATTTCTAGGTCAACAGCATAATCGGTAAACAAGTTTGAAATGGCATCATTTAAATTTTCTCCTATTGCTAATTTATTTCCTGAAGCTACAATTACTTTTTTTAAAATTGGAATTTCACTTTCGTTTAAACGTACTTGGTAAACTGGCTCAACATATAATAATGTGTTATTAATTGGCACAATAATAATATTTTTAATGAGTTTGCTTCCTGCCACATTTAATGTAGATAATTCGTTTGAAATGGTTTCATCTTGTTCAATTTGTGAGCTGAGTTGCAAAATACTGGCAACATTGCTTTCGGAACTGAATTTATAAAGAGATAGTTTGGGAGCTCCATTTTCATATTTTCCTACTAAATATGAAGTAATGTTTTGTTTGGCTTGGCGATTAAAGGTTATGACTAAACCTAAGCTTGCTTCTTTGCTGTCTTTTGTTTTAAGCATGGTATAATATGGTTTTATTTTTTCTCCAACTGTTGCTGTTTTGGTAGTAGATTCTGTTTTTGTAATTTCCCAAATATCGTCTGCTCTGTATAAAACATCTTCACTGATGTCATGATAAATATTTAACATTTCTGCTTGCACTTGATATAGCATTTTCGGATAGATAAATTGTCTGCTAATATCTTGTGGAATGGTCTCATCTAAATCTTGAAATAGACTTGGATATAGATTTTTATAGGACATGATGATGGGATCATTTCGGTCAGTAATATAAAATTTCGTTGTTCCATCG
>CANBLA010000163.1 GCA_947369305.1 uncultured Clostridia bacterium | reverse complement strand
AGATAGGTGCCAGTGACTGGAGTTCAGACGTGTGCTCTTCCGATCTCACAATCAATTCTTTTTCCTTAATTTCAATCTGACTGCCATTTAAAATAGCTCTACTAAATGGTTCTTTTTTGGCAATATAATTGACAATATTTTGCCACTCTTTTTCAATGTTTTGCTCCATTTCTACGTTTTGATACTCAATATCAATCATCACTTTTGCCACTTTAAAACGTTTTATTGCGTAATTTTCAAAGCTTTCCATATCTGCCAACGCAATTGGTTTTGAAGATAAAATGCTAATTTGCAATTTGTTCGTTTTTTTATACAAATTAACATTCTTAATTTCAGCATCGATTAAATGATTATCCACTGTATAATCTGAAAAAACATCTTTTATGTATTTTGCCATGATTTAAGTTTTAAACATCCTTTCTTTTATATTTTAAACGCTCTTTCCTCCATCTACAAGGTAAATTGCACCTGTTGTCCATAATGACTTATCTGACAACAAAAATTCTATGGTTGGAGCAATATCTTTTTTAGCATCTCCAATTCTTCCTAATGGATATAATTTCTTTTTATCTTCTGACCATTTATCATATCCTTCTTGTGTATAATCTCCACTAGCTACATAAATATTGGTATAAACTGCTGCTGGATTCACGCTATTAACTCTTATATTATATTTTCCAAGCTCTTGTCCCATATACTTTGTTAGCATATCAACACCCGCTTTACTTGCGCAATAAGCAATGGAGCCTCCTGCTCTTTCAGAAGACATAGATGAAATATTAACTACGGATGGATTATTTCCTTTTTTCAATAATGGCAATAACGTCTTCGTTAATAAAAAGATTCCTGTTAAATTTATATTAATTGAATTATTCCATTCTTCTAAAGTTTGCTCTTCCATTCCACCTAATTTTATAATTCCAGCAGAATTCACTAAACCATCTAACCTTTGATATTGAGCTTCAATCTCATCAAAAATTCTTTCACAATCTTCCTTACTGCTAATATCTCCTTGTAAAAATGTAACTTTACTAAAGTTTTCACCCAACTTTTCTTTTGCTAACGATAAATTTTTATCTCCTCTTGAAAGAGAAATAATTTCATAACTGCCCTGCTCTAACAAATATTCTACTGTTCCAAATCCAATTCCACTTGTACCACCAGTTATAAGAATTACTTTTCTTTTCTTTTCTTTATTTATCATCTTTTTTTCACTCCTAAAAAATATACTTTTCAAAATTTATCTTGTAAATCTCCATTGTTTAAAAAATGTACATTTTCCACTTTCATTCAAAGTGATTTGAAAGATTCCATCAATTTCTTGTTTTATATTTTCTTTCGTCATATTTCTTGTCATCTGCCAATTAATAATGCATAAATTTTCCGTATAAGCAACAATTTCAAATTGATAATCAATCGCTTTTTGATTATCCGCAACAACACTCCACAAATTCGTTACTTCTTCAAAATTGCTACAAGGTTTATCAATTGGATTTTCATAATATTCAACATTTTTATCCAATGTTTCCAACGTTCTTTTCCAATCCAATTCTTTCCAAGATTCTAAAAATTCTTTCGTCCATTTTTCATATTTTTGTTTTAATTCCATCTCTCTCTCCTTCAAAAAATATACTTCAATATCTCCCCAAATTCCTGATATCCAGACTTTTCATTAAAATGTCCTGCATCATTCACTAAAACTTTTTCTGCATCAATACATTTTGCAAACTTTTCTGCTTCTGTCTGAGGAACATATGAGTCATCATCTGAATACATACAAACTTTATCAAAACTCGCTTTCTTCAAACCTTCTAATTCTTCATCTGATATATAAAAAGAATCATAAAGGGAATTATCGTCCTCGAATTTTATATTGTTAAACCCTGCAACTGTTACAAGCTTTTTAATTTTGATAGAATGTTCTATCAAAAATTTAACTATAAAAATTCCACCAAGACTATGTGTTATAAAAATTGTATTTTCTGTTATACAACCAATTTCTAAATATGCCTCTAAAATTCTGCTCCAACTTTCATAATCCTGTTTAGTAGGAGATGGAAAATTAGGCACCATACAATTTAATTTTCTTTTTGCTAATTGATTCTTAAGCCACGGAAACCAATTTTTATAAGGGTTTCCGTACGAACCATGAATTAAAAAATAATTCTCCATAACCTTCTCCCAACTTAGTTCCTCGTACTATTAATAATGTCTCTTATCTTATTAAAATTCTCCTCAATATCAGGAATATCATTAATCGTAACACCTGCTAGAAAACCTTTGGTGTAAAAACGAATATCACCTATTTTGCACATTTTTTGTGAACGCGTTTGGAAATATGCCATATCTTTAATATCATTATAAACAACAATTTCTTCACGGTCCACAAGTGGATACTTTGCTGTATACTTAAATTTTGTTTCATAAAATACCGTTTTCGTTCCCATCGCACGGATTTTATTAAAAAACATCCAACCACCAAACACAACAAAGCATAAAACCGTTATCAAAATTCCAATCAATGCATTATAGGCACTCAATCCAGCTAAAGCAATAATCACTAATAAAACAATTAATTCACCATTTTTTAGTAGATTAAATTTAGGAGAATATTTTCGTTTCACACAGAAGAGTTCTTTTTCATTTATTCTCCTCAATTCTTCTTGTTCTCGATGTTCTTGATAACAATTTCTACAAATATCTCCATCCTTCTTTAACTTTGCTCCACATATTTTACATCTCATATTTCTTCCTCCTTTGTTAAAACAATCTTGCCACATCATTAAAAGACACATACAGCGACAATAAAATCAAAAATGTAAATCCAACTGTTTGAATTATTAATTCCATTTCTTCGCTTATTTTTTTCTTACGAATTAGGTGCCGTTTGAATCCTCACTCTATTAA
>CANBLA010000162.1 GCA_947369305.1 uncultured Clostridia bacterium | reverse complement strand
CCATTTCCTTCTTTTTTTAATCGATGCTCACAATCAATTAAGCGCATTTCAAAAGTCTGTTTTGAAGTTTTGATGATATTATCCAAAATCAAGCCAGAAAATAGTGATTGCACAGAACAAATAAAGAAAAGTACACTCACAAGCAAAGTCGGTATTCTGACTAATCCTGAATGTAAAAATCCAACAAATACTGGAATGAAAAAGGCTAACCCTAACACAAACAAAATTCCTGCTACAATCGAGAAAAATGCCATTGGTTTATAGTTTTTGTAAAGGGCAAAAATCGTTTTGATGACTTTGAAACCATCCGAAATTGTATTTAATTTGGACTCGCTTCCGTTCTGGTCTGTCACGATATTCAATGATGACATTTTTGATTTTCATGTTTTTATCTAGGCTATGTATGGTCATTTCATTTTCTAACTCAAATCCTTTAGACATGACGGGAAATGTTTTGACAAATCGATAGCTAAATGCGCGGTAACCTGTCATAACATCACGAATATCGCTTTTGTAGATGGTGTTGATTAGTACACGTGTTAGGACGTTCCCAAATCCGTGAAAACGTCTTTTGTTTTCGGTAAAATATGTCGAAGAAAGCCTGTCCCCGATGACCATATCAACGTCTTCTTGCAAGACACAATTAATCATTTCTCGTGCATTTTCAGCAGGGTACGTGTCGTCACCATCAACCATAATGTAACTCTCCGCATCAATTTCACGAAACATGCTTCGGATGACATTTCCTTTTCCTTGTCTTGTTTCGAACTTTACAATGGCGCCTGCTTGTCTTGCAATTTCTACGGTTTTGTCTTTTGAGTTGTTGTCATATACATAAATTTTGGCTTCTGGAAGCGCTTTCTTAAAATCCTCTACGACTTTTTGAATCGTTTTTTCCTCGTTGTAACATGGTATTAAAACTGCTATTTTATCCATTTTTTCTCCCCCTTAAAATTAAATTTTTAATCCTTTTCTAACTTTATTTTTTACATGTAACAATCGATAATGCAAGTAATGGCATGTAAATTTAAAAATACGATAAATAATAATACATAGCGATAACTTATTTTTTGGTTAATGACAAAATATTGATTTTGTATGGCAAGTGGTATTAATAATAAGATTGGTATAAAATATCTTGCTTGTATGCCTGTAACAGTCCCATTATAAACGGGTGTCCATTGAATATATAAGCTGGTAAAAATGAGTAGAACAATACCTAGTATTAGCATGATAACAATCATTTTGGTAATCCAATCAATTTTTTCTTCTTTTTCTTCCTTCGTTACAAAGAAGATTCCTAAAAGAAGTATGAGCGGAAACTGAAATAAACTCGATATTCCTGTATTTAAATGAGCGATTCCACTTCCTGTTAGCCCTAAATAATACGTCTGAAAATTCATGTGCAACGTTCTTACTAATATGATACAGTATTTGAGCGGATTGCTTAAAATATATTTTATTTGTTCTGAAGAATTGGAACCTACATTGATTTCTACTAAAAATCGGGAAGCATAGACCAACCATGCCAAATTTAAGATTACAACTCCTGTAAACAATCCACCCATTTTGAAATATTTTTCTTTTTTGCTATTGAATTTGCTCTCTGGAATACAAAATAACAAAATACACATCGGCATGTACACAATTTTACACATGGATAGCACAAGGGTTGATAAACTCAATATTAGATAATCTTTTCTTGTGATTTTGTTTTCTGTATCATATTTTAAGCCGAAAATATAAGCGATAAAAAACAAAGTAATGGCATTGGTTAAAGCATCCGATGAGCAGGATGCAAGTTCATTGAGTGATAGTGGCAAAAATGCAATTAATAAAACCACCATTTTTTTGAAAGGCATTTTCTGAATAGCAAAATAAATCAGCAAAATCGATACCAGAAAATTTCCAATTCTTGCAGCAAACAGTTGTGTCAAAATATTTGCTCCTAATATTTTTGTGACAAAAACACAAACTGCTTGTGGAAAATAACAAATTGGTGAATAAAGGGCTGTGTTGGTTAAAATATAAGGTTCTTCAATTTGCGATTCTTGGGCAGTAAGAACATCCAGATATTTTGCATACGTATTATTATCTGGACTTACCACGTCTTTTATGGTTTTATTAAAATTTCTCACCGCATTTCCCTCTTCGTCTGCTTGAGAAAATAAATGTCCGTTGGGAAATTTCATAGGCTCGAAATACGTGACTTCTCTCATCTGGCACTTTTCCTAATGGATTGAAAATACAATATAATATTCCAATTGGAATGACGATTTGTAAAAAAACTTTGCTTAAATCTTTTTCTTTTTTATCAATGTTTCGTAACACAAAAAAGTACAAAACACCAAAAGCAACTACTAATAAAAGCGAAATTTTTCCGAAATTATCAGTCACTAAATTCACAAGTTTATTGGTTTCGTAGCATTGACTAACAGTAACTAATAAAAGAGTCAAAATCAATAAAATCAACCACGTTAGTAAATACTTTCCATCCTTTTTTATTAAATCTTTCAAATTTTCTCCTTCCTTTTTTTTAAGTATTTGACTTCTAAACTTATTTTTCTTTTTTAAAAATAATCAACTTGCTAAACACAAAATTTAAAAGAATCACAATTACACTTACGACAATTTTCATCAACATATAATTGAATTGCAAGCCTGCTACAAGCCAATTCATTAGCCCCATCTCAAGGATGGCTGTAATCATTCTACATCCTACAAAGGACACAATTTCTTTGCATAATTCTTTTACAGTATTGGTTTTCGAAGCAAATACGTATAATTTATTGGTGACATAAGCAAAAATCCATGCTGCAATTATCGCAATTGCTGTACTTAAATTCACTTTTAGTTCTTCTGTTAGTTTTGAAAATAACACATAATACGTAAAAGCAGCTACGAAAATATTGACAATT
>CANBLA010000161.1 GCA_947369305.1 uncultured Clostridia bacterium | reverse complement strand
TATTTCAAAAGAAGAATTGCTAGGTTTTCGAAATATCAATAGTATTTTACAGGGACATCCAGATATGAGAAGGATTCCTGGTGTGGATATGAGTACAGGTTCATTAGGACAAGGGTTGTCAGCTGCTAATGGAATGGCACTTGCTGGAAAATTGGATAGCAAAAGTTACCGAGTTTATTGTATTATGGGAGATGGCGAAATAGAGGAAGGTCAAATCTGGGAAGCTGCGATGACAGCTAGTCATTATCAATTAGACAATTTATGTGCAATTGTTGATAACAACAATTTACAAATTGATGGAACAGTAACAGAAGTTATGAATGTTAATCCAATTGATGAAAAATTTAGAAGTTTTGGATTCCATGTTATTAACATTGATGGACACAACATAGATCAAATTTTACAAGCTTTTGAAGAAGCAAGAAATACAAAAGGAAAACCAACTGTGATTGTTGCAAAAACAATAAAAGGAAAAGGAATTTCTTTTATGGAAAATCAAGCAGGATGGCATGGAAAGGCACCTTCGAAAGAAGAATATGAGATAGCACAAAAAGAATTAAGTAAATAATACAGAAGAAAGGAATAAAAAATATATGAATTTAGATAAAAAAATAGCTACCAGACAAAGCTTTGGAGAGACATTAGTAAACTTAGGAAAAATGAACGAAAGTATTGTTGTCTTAGATGCCGATTTGTCAGCTGCAACGAAAACAAACTTGTTTGCCAAAGAATTTCCAGATCGATTTTTTAACATGGGAATTGCCGAACAAGATATGATAGGTGTAGCATCAGGGTTGGCTAGTTGTGGGAAAATAGCATTTGCTGCAACATTTGCTATGTTTGCAACAGGAAGAAGTTATGATCAAATCCGAAATAGTGTATGTTATCCTAATTTGAATGTGAAAATTGCAGGAAGTCATAGTGGGCTTACAGTTGGAGAAGATGGTGCAACACATCAAATGCTAGAAGATATTGGTTTAATGAGAGGTTTGCCTAACATGAAAGTTCTTTGTCCGTCTGATGATTTACAAGCCAAATGGGCAACGGAAGAAGCTACTAAACTAGAAGGACCAGTTTATATCCGATTATGCAGATTAGCAACGCCGGTTATCTATGAAAATCAAATGTTTGAGTTTGGGAAAGCTGTCATGCATGGAAATGGTACAGATGTTACTATTTTTGCAACAGGAGATATGGTATCTGTAGCATTACAAGCAAAGGAAGCGTTAGAAGAACAAGGAAAATTAGTAAGAGTTGTTGATATTCACACAATAAAACCAATTGATAAAGAAATGATTATAAAGTGTGCACGAGAAACGAAAAAATTAATTTCTATTGAAGATCATAGTATAATAGGAGGTTTGGGAACAGCTATTTCAGAAGTTCTAACAGATGAATATCCAACAAAATTGATAAGACTAGGAGTAAATGATCGATTTGGGAAGTCTGGTAAGGCACAAGAATTGTTAGATTATTTTGAATTAAACGTAGAAAAAGTTAAAAAAATCGTTTTAGATATGGACATTTAAAAGATTTTATGATAAAAGTTATGGGTACACTTTTCTGTACCCAAATAATTGGGGTGTAGCCAAGCGGTAAGGCAGATGGCTCTGACCCATCGATGCGTAAGTTCGAATCTTACCACCCCAGCCAAATAAAAAAACAGTTATTGAAAAATAGCTGTTTTTTATATTTTAAATAACTTGATTTTTTATAAGTCTTATGATATATATTAAAAAAACTAAGAGATGAGAAATACTAAAGAAAGGAGAATAAAATGCAATTTCCTAAAGTGAATGCTAACAAATTGAAAGGAGTAACCGGGCAAGCATATTTTCAGTATTTTGTAAATCAGCACTTAAATTGTATCTACTATCCAGTTGCAGAAGAAAATGATTTTGGAATTGATGGATATATTGGATTAGTAATTGATGGTAGAGTTACAGGAAAACTTCTAGGAGTGCAAATAAAACATGGTAACTCGTATTTTAAGAGTACTACAAAACAGGGATATCAATATTTTGGAGATATAAAGCAATTAAACTATTATTCCAATAGTCAAGAACCCATTTTTATTATCATTATGGATGATAATTTTGAAGAGATGAATTGGGTTCAATTTGACGTTAGAAAAACAAAATTAGTCAATCCATCAAAGTGGTGGATAGAAATTCCGAGTAAAAATCAAATGAAAAATAATCTTAAAGAAGCACTTTTAAACGCAGTTTCACCAGTTATTGATTTTGAAAAAGAAATGCAATTAAGTAAAGACTTTGAACTACAAAGTCTAAATTATAAAAAGTGCGAAATACTAAAAAATAGAACAACGCAAAAAATGAGAGATTATAAAAGAATGGGCGAAATGATTCGTAACAGAAGACGAAAATTAGGAATTACACAAGAAAAATTAGCAGAAAAAGTTGAAATTAGTTCTTGTTATATTGGAGAAATAGAAAGAGGCACAAGCCTTTGCAGTTTGGCAGTTATTGTAAAAATTGCGATTGTGTTAAGACTTAGCTTGGATAATTTATTAATAGGAAATAATAGAGGAGATACAGAAAATCCCTTTTCAGAAATACTAGATAGTATTGCATATGATAACCGAAAAATATATCTGAAAATATGTGAAGACATTGCACATGTATTAAAATAGAAGAAATTTAAAAGGAGAATGCTATGTCAAAATTTGTTCACCTACACGTCCACAGCGAATACAGTTTGCTAGATGGTATGTGTCGCATCAAAGATTTGCCCAAACGCGCGAAAGAACTTGGAATGAATGCAATTGCCATTACTGATCATGGCGTTATGTTTGGCGCTGTCAATTTTTATAAAGAATGTAAAGCAAACGGCATCAAACCAATTATTGGTTGCGAAGTCTATGTTGCCCCAGATCGGAAGAGCACACGTCTGAACTCCAGTCACTGGCACCTATCT
>CANBLA010000160.1 GCA_947369305.1 uncultured Clostridia bacterium | reverse complement strand
CCCCCCTCTTTTTTCCCCCCCCCCCCCCCCCCGCCAACCACACCCAACACGACACTCTTTCCCTACCCGACGCTCTTCCGATCTCGAAGGTTGAAAAATATTGTGGAATTTCAGTTGAAGGTGTGATTGGAAAAGCAGCAACGACATCAGGATTAATTTGTTTCATAGCAATAGCTGCTGCTTCATTTCCGCTTAAACGTTCTCTCATATTTAATTCTCCTTTCTAATTATTCCATTTCGATGGCGTCAAATGGGCAAACTTTTGCACAAACGCCACATCCTTTACATGCATTGTAATCGAAATCTTCTCTTTTGCAATCTTTGTTTACAGGAATTGCATCATCTGGGCAAACGGGAAAACAAAGTCCACATTGTTTGCATTTGTCTGATAAGAAAATTGGTTTTGTGGAACGCCAGTCACCAGTTTTAAATTCTTTTGCATTTCCTGCAGTATAAATATTTCCACCAATCGTTAATTCGTCCATTGGTGTAGATGTATTAATATTAGCCATAAAAAACTCCTTTCGCTTTTTGGATTTTTAAAAATAAATTTCTATTTAGAAAAACCGTTTAAAACCGATTTTGATTCATTCCAATGATAACGAATTGCTTCAGCTAAATTTGGCCATTGTTTTACAAGAAAATAAATCATAAATACAATAAAAATAATGGCGCATAGCAAAATAACGGAATAAATAATTTTATTTAGTTTATTAATTTCTTCGTTATCCGATTTGAAATTTATTTTTGATAATAAAGTTTTAAAAAATTGAATCATACTATATTAAACCTTTTCTACAGATTTTAAAGCCATCTCAAGTGCTTTCATATTACCTTCAATGACTTCTGGTTTTTTGGCAAATTTATGTTTAAAAGAGCCTACCATATCATTTAAAAATTCTTCGTCAGACATAATTTCGCTTACCTTTACAACAGCAGCAAGCATTGGTGTATTTGGGAAATATTTTCCGAGTGTTTCCATAGAAACTTTTCTTGCATCGATTTTGTAAATAGTGCCAGAATAGCCATGTAAAACGTCATGCAAATAAGCATTGTCTTTTGTTGTGTTAATAATAATGGCACCAGTTTCTTTTAAACCAGCAGTTACATCAACGGATTCTAACAAAGTATCATCTACTACAACGACGTAATCTGGTTCATAAATATTAGAATGGATGGTAATGGGACGATTGCTAATACGGTTATATGCTGTGATTGGTGCGCCCATTCTTTCTGGACCATATTCTGGAAAACCTTGAATGTATTTACCAGTGTTAAAGGCAGCATCTGCAAGAAGCAAAGAAGCTGTTTTTGCACCTTGACCACCACGACCATGCCATCTGATTTCGATTAAATCTTGCATCGTAAATCCTCCTTTTATTGAAATTCGAAATGGGTAAAAATATCATTTCTTATTAAATAGAGTATATATTTTTTAGGAGAGAAAGTCAAGGTGATTGGGAAAGAAATAGAAAATTTCTATTTTGCTATTCACAAATGATAATTTCTATGTTATAATTGTAAAATGAAAAGGAGAAATGAAAATGGTAATAGTGCATCCAGAGTATGCAATGTTAATTTTAGAAATTAATGATTTAATAGAACAAATAGCGAATTTAATTGTAGAGAAGGATCAACTAAATTGTTATATCTGTCGAGATATAGAAATTGATTATATGCTTAAAATTGGAGCTTTGGAATATAAATTTTTGGTGGCTGGAAATGAGTATCGAAAAAATGTAAGAAAATTAGAATTAATTGATGAAAAAATTAAGAAAAAATTGACAGTAAACATGGCGAGTATCAATCGAAAAATTAATACAGAATTTAAAGAAAAGAAAAAAATGGAATTAAATATGTCTCATCAAATTGATTTGGCAATTGAAATTACTTCTTTAGAACCAGTTGACTGTGACACAATGGAAGAAATGAATTTAGACTATTTTAAATTGCAGAAATTATATAATCCTATATTTGATTTAGAAACTTCAGAAAAAAAAGAAAAATTATATCTAAAAATTCAAAAATATTATGAAAAAGGAAATTATAAAAAATTACATAAATTAGCTGAAGATTATGATGATGACGATATTTTTCAAGATGAAATTGCAAATTTAAAATTGCTACGAGAAAAATATAAAAAAACTTTGAAAAAACTTCAAAGACAAGTAATAAAAATAAAAAATAGTTTTCCTTATAATCAAAAAATTATTCTAGAAGATGAAAATTTATGCAGACGTAAAAAAGATACGTTAAATCGAGACATTATAGAAATTCATGCACAGAATAAAAAGGTCGAAAAAAAGATTGAAAATAAATTAAAAAAATTATGATTTTTTAGCAGAAAAAACCTTGATAAACTTAAAAATAAATGATATAATAATCATAGGATATTAAGGAGAAAAATTATGAACCAAATTCTTATTTCAGAGAAATTATATATTACACCAGAATTGAAAAAAAAGAAAAAAATGTATAAAATTGATTTTTTTATTTCAGTTTTTTTGGTATGTATTTTATTCTCTTACTATATTTATGCTGAATACGACAAAAATAAAAATGAAGCCATTTCACAAGAAATTTTGTCAAATGTAGAGTTTGAAGATGAAATTGAAGATGATACCACAATTAAATTTTCAGATAATTCAATTGTTGTTATTTTAAATACAGAAGATCCTTATGAAGTTGTTTATTCAAAGCAAGTAGAGGAAGACCAATCAGAAATACAAAATGAAGTCATTGCTAGAAATACTTCTGTAACAAGTAGTGGTCAAGAATATTATACTTGTTCGATTGTTAGTATTCCCTCAATTGGTGTAAATTATCCAGTTTTAAATACAACAACAGATGAATTATTAAAAATTTCACCATGTTATTTTTGGGGACCAAAGCCAAATGAAGTTGGAAATTACTGTATTGTAGGACATAATTATCGAAATAGCA
>CANBLA010000159.1 GCA_947369305.1 uncultured Clostridia bacterium | reverse complement strand
CTGTTTTCTAATGTCCCATAAAGCTCAACCTCAACATCAGACTCTCCTTCACATTCCTTAATGGCGCTTTTGACAGTTGCTAAATCCGACAAAATGAGTTGATATTTCAGTTCAGGTTGATGAGTGAACTTTCTCTGATAGAATCTGATACTCCGATTAAGTTCCTTCACTACTCTGTCAATTGTTTGCTGTTTCATGTGTAATTCTCCTCTCTTCCTTGCGGATTAAAAAATAATGTTGTGTAACAAGAGAGTTCTCTCTTAATTAGCCTTAAGAAAGTTCTTTCTATGTTTAGTTTTAATATTATTATATCATATTTACATAAAATTGTCAAGTTTTTACAAAAAACAACTAAAAAGCAGTAATTTTGTTAAGTGTGCTCTTTTCATAGAAATTAGAGAAAATTTAAATTTTTAAAAATAAGTATTGACTTTTGAATATTATTTTGGTATGATATTACTGTTGTTAAAAAGTGCGGGAATAGCTCAGTTGATAGAGCGTCGCCTTGCCAAGGCGAAGGTCGCGGGTTTGAGCCCCGTTTCCCGCTCCATTAGAGAAGTCATTGTATTAGAAAGTAGTCTAGTATAATGGCTTTTTTATTCTATTCATAAAAATTAAAAACGGATAATGCAATACCTGTACTGCATTATTTTCTGCCGTAGTTCCTTCAGTAAATCAGAATTTACTAATAGTGCCTTAAGATACTTGTTTTGGTAGCATATCCATCTTTTGAAATTCACTCATAAATCTAATCTTCCATAAATTCACCATGTTTTAACTTTGTTAATTTTTCTTTAAATAACCCGCAAAATATGTCGTTTAATGTCAATGTTTTTCTCTTTCTATTTGTGTCATAATTAGTATATATTTATGGTGGGGGAATTAAAGCATGATCAAGGAAAAACGTATATCAAAAAAATATACGCAAGAGAAAATGTCCGAAATATTGGGTGTTAGCCTGCGCCAATATGTTCGAATTGACAACGAAGAAGATTTACCAAGACGTGACATTTTAAAAAAACTGATTTTAACTTTGGACCTAAGCGACGAAGAATTAGGTCAATACATTCGAGAAATCTCAAATAAAATAGCATGAAAAAACGATTTGCAACCAATTTACAAATCGTTTTTTATTTTACCCCGCAATTTTTCCGTTTTAACTTTACTAAAACATTTAAAGCTTCGATAGGAGTTAAATCATTCAGATTAATTTTGTCAAGTTCATGTGCAATGTCTGCAAATTGAAGATTATATAAGTCAATTTGACCTTCTACTTGCTTTTTGTCCTCCTTGGTTTCCTTGACTTTTACATCTCCTTTTTCTAGTGAATTCAAAATTTTATTGGCTCTTTTCACAACATCATTTGGTACACCAGCTAGTTTGGCAACATGAATTCCATAACTTTCATCGGTTCCACCTTCTATAATTTTTCGTAGGAAAATAATATCTTCTCCTTTTTCTTTGACCGCAATCGAATAATTTTTGATGCCCTCGATTTTTTCCTCTAATTGCACCAATTCATGATAATGCGTTGCAAATAAAGTTTTACAACCAATTTTATTTTTGTCAGCAATGTATTCTGCCACAGCCCAAGCAATGGAAAGTCCGTCATAGGTAGAGGTTCCGCGCCCGATTTCGTCTAAAACTACTAAACTATTTTCCGTCGCATCTTTTAAAATATTAGCAACTTCTGCCATTTCTACCATAAAAGTACTTTGTCCCATACTCAAATCGTCAGATGCCCCCACTCTAGTAAAAATTTTGTCAATAACACCCAAATGTGCTTTCGTAGCTGGTACAAAGCTACCAATTTGTGCCATCAAACAAATCAAAGCTACTTGACGCATGTAGGTTGACTTTCCAGCCATATTCGGTCCTGTAATAATAGCAACTCGATTACTGCTTTTGTCAAGTTTGGTATCATTTTGCACAAAACTTCCACTATCCATCATCTTTTCGACAACCGGATGACGCCCTTCTTCAATTTCTATCGTGCCACTATCGTCTATTTCCGGACAGACATAATGGTTATTTTCTGCTACTGTAGCTAAACTTGTCAAGACATCAACATTGGCAATCACATTGGCTGTTTTTTGCAATCGTTCAATGTTCCCAGCAATTTGTCCTCGGATTTTGACAAACGCATCATATTCATATTGAACAACTTTTTCTTCTGCTCCTAAAATTTTATTTTCCATTTCTTTTAATTCCTGTGTAATAAAACGTTCTGCATTTGTCAAGGTTTGCTTTCTGGTATAATCCTCAGGAACTTGATTCAAAAAAGACTTCGTAATCTCTATATAATAACCAAAAACTTTTGTATAACCAATTTTCAAATTCTTGATGCCACTTTTTTCTCTTTCTCGTGCTTCTAAATTCAAAATCCATTGCTTTCCTTCTGTCGAAGCTTTTTTATATTCATCAATTTCAGGACAATAACCCAATTTAATCATTCCACCTTCTTTAATGCTAATGGGCGGTTCATCAACAATGGCTTCTTCAATCAATTGTGCAATATCGCTCAAGACATCTAAATTGGTATATAATTTTTTTAGCAAATTGGAATGTGCTTCTGATAAGCTATTTTTTAAGTCAGGAATATGTAACAACGAATTTTTTAGTGAAATCAAATCTCTTGCATTCGCATTTCCATAAGAAATTTTGCCTGCTAATCTTTCGATATCGTAAACTTTGTTTAAAATCTCTGTGATATCACCCCTTAGCATCAAATTCTCCTTTAATTCTTTTACGGCTAAGTTTCGTGCTTTGATTTCGTTTATATCTAACAAAGGGTCATTAATCCAGCGTCTTAAAAGTCTTCCTCCCATAGAAGTTGAAGTTTTATCTAACACCCACATCAAAGTTCCTTGTTTGGATTTATCACGCATTCTTTCCGTCAGTTCCAAATTTCGTCTAGCGCTAATGTCAAGTGACATATATTTTTGGACTTCATA
>CANBLA010000158.1 GCA_947369305.1 uncultured Clostridia bacterium | reverse complement strand
ATCGGCTCACTTGATAACCTAATTTCTGGTAACAAAGAAGAACGAAAAGAAGCCATTATTTTTTTGATTAAAATTGGAATTGGTTGGGCAGTCGGATTTATTTTAGCTATGCTTGTTTTAGCTAGTATTTTTGAAAGTCATATTTATTTTATTAGTTCAATGTTTTTGGGATTTGTCTTGTTTTCGATACCATTGGTTATTATAGAAGAAAAAGAAGTAGTTAAAGGAAATTATAAAAATATTATTTTTACGATAATTGGAGCAATGCTTGTTGTTTTGATTTCAATATTTAATCCAGCAAGTGATGTGAATATAAATAATTTGACATTTGGTTCAGCAATTTATATTTTTATAACAGGAGCAATTGCTATTACAGCGATGGTTTTACCGGGAATTTCAGGTTCAACTTTACTATTGATCTTCGGTTTATATTTGCCAATTGTTTCTGCAGTTAAAGAATTTTTGCATATGAATTTTTCTTATTTTCCAGCTTTATTTATGTTTGGAATGGGAATTATTGTTGGCATTATTTCTGTAATAAAATTAATTCGTATGTGCTTAAAAAAATATAGAAGTCAGACTATTTATGCAATCATTGGACTGATGATTGGTTCCTTATATTCTATCGTACAAGGACCAACAACATTAGATGTACCACAAAATGCAATGAATTTACAGACATTTAGTATAGTAGCTTTTATAATTGGCGCGCTTGTAATTTTGGGTCTACAGAAATTAAGAAGTGTGATGGAAAAATAAAAAAGTGTTTAGATTTTCTAAACACTTTTTTATTTTATGCATTAGCATATTTATTTTTTGTTTCATCAATTTTTGTTTGTTCAGCAACGTCAGTTTTATACCAACCTTTTTCAGCCATTAAATTATAAATTTTGTTTTGAATATCCAAAGAAATATTTAAAGCTTCTTTAAAAGCTTGGTGAACCTCTGCAGTTGTGCTTTCAAGTGTTCCATGAAGATATAAATCACAAACACCTTTGATAACCAATAATTCATTTTCCATCAAATCTCTATCTTCCATATTTCCTCCTTATAATAAATTTTTAAATTTGTTTAATAAATCCGTATGTGTTTTTTCTAATTCTGCAATATAAGCAGAAAGAGCAGGGTCTGTTAATTTTGAAGATGTTTTTTGAGCACAACATTTCATAAATTTTTCATGTCCTAAAGCATCTTCAACATATAAAAGTTCTTTGCTTGTCATTTTTATCACCAATCCTTTCATAGATTAAAAATAGTATTTCCCAAATTAAAAAGTGTATACAAGATTTGTTATAGAATAGACAGTAAAATAAACAATAAGAATATTTAACAACAAGAATTATGTGAACTAAAAAGTTTTGAGAAATAATTTGATAAAAGCAATGAAAACAAAGGATATTTTTGGTCTTCAGAAAATTAAAAAAAGAGTGATTGATTTACATAAAAATAAATGGAAAACATTGACAAAGTTCACATTTTATAGTATAATAATTTTGTATGAATATTTAGTAAATTACTAAATATTTTATAAAATAAAAATATAAGAAAAGGGGAGTTAAATTATGAAGTTAAAAAAATCAATTCTTATTTTTTTACTTATAGTACTTTTAGTATCACAATTTAGCTGGCTTTCGCTTGGCAATTTTGTCTTTGGAGAAGAAAGTCAAAGTGAATTAGCTCAAACTCAAGTCAATGGAGCATTTCATTATGATCAACTTGGCGATGATGCAAAAGAAATATACAAAGCAATATACAACATGTACACGCAAGGTATGTTAAAAAACGGAACACAAGCGTATGATCTTGTGACAAATGGGCATTTTACAGAAGATGAAATCAAAGAATATGAAAAAGGAAATAGCACATTGACTTCAGCAATGGATGCTGCAAGATATGCTTTTTATGCAGATCATCCAGAAATTTTTTATGTGAATTTCCAAAAAATTTCTATTAGAACAACGAAAGATGCTAACAATAAATACCATGCTTATATTGGTTCTGGTAGATATGAAAATTATTATGTTGAAGGATTTACCAGTCAGAATATCAACAATGCAATTGAAGATTTCGAAAACAAAGTGAACGAAATTGTACAAAAAGCTAATGATATTGAAATAAAGGAAAATCAAAATAAAGTAATAGAACAAATTAAACTTGTTCATAATGAAATTATTTATAACACAGGTTATAGATTAGAGAGTGATTGTAAGGAAGGAAATGAAGGACTTATTTCTACACCTTATGGGGCTCTTGTAGAAAAAGAAGCAGTATGTGAAGGATATGCAAGAGCATTCAAAACAATTTTAGATAAAGTTGGAATGAATAATATTCTTGTACAAGGAACACATCAAAGTGAAGGTTCAGCAGCAGTTCCTCATATGTGGAACTATGTTGAAATTGAAAAATCGACAGTAGCTAGAACAGGAGAAAAAGTTTGGTATGCAGTAGACTGTACACTAGATGATCCATTTTTAAGAAACCCACATATTGATACAACCCAACCAGAATATAATCCAGGAGATGATATCACAGAAGGATTTGAAAACACAAGATATTGTTTAGTGGGAACAGAAACCATGAACAAAGAACATGTTGTCTTAGAATCAGTTGAAGCAGCAGGATTTTATACATTTAAATATCCAGAATTATATTCAGAAGATTATGGAATTGATAATGTAACAAATGTTAATGGATTATTAGTAAAATTCAAACAAGAAGGAACTGAAACAGAAGAATATAGAGCAGGAGATTTTTATATCAGTTATAACAATAAGGGATATGCAGAAGCAGTAAAAGAAGGAAAATATATCTTGATGAAATATCATGAATATAAACCAGGAGATGAACAATGGATTGAAGGTAAATGGGGATACATGAATCCAGAATTATATGCACCAGGAGCCTTTCAAGATTATGGAGATCATATTTATATTATCGTTGCAAATGGAGAATATGTTGAATTTGCT
>CANBLA010000157.1 GCA_947369305.1 uncultured Clostridia bacterium | reverse complement strand
CGTCAGATGTACGACCAATTTGGTTTTGATGGTCCACAATACGGTGGTGGTCAAGGCGGAGGCTATTATTCGTATGGTTCTGGCTTTGACGGTTTTGGTGGCTTTAGTGATTTTGGCGATTTCGGTGATTTGGGTGACATTTTTTCCTCGTTTTTTGGTGGTGGTTCATCGCGTTCAAGAAATAGTAATGGTCCACGAAAAGGGGCAGATTTGCGTGTGAATTTGAATATTACTTTTGAGGAAGCATATTCTGGTGTGGAAAAGGAAATTACGTTAAATCGTAATGAAACGTGTAAATCTTGTGGTGGAACAGGTGCTGAAAAAGGCTCTTCGCCAGAAACTTGTGGTGTATGTGGAGGAAAGGGCAAAATTAAGCAAGTTGTTACGACACCGTTTGGGCAAATGTCTACTCAAAAAGTTTGTTCGACTTGTGGGGGAACGGGAAAAGTTATTAAAAATCCGTGTTCGAGTTGTCATGGAAAAGGAATTCATAGAAAATCGGTTAAGATAAAAGTTAAAATTCCAGAGGGAATTGATGAAGGTCAAACGGTTGTTTTAAAAGGCGAAGGAGAACCGGGTGCAAATGGAGGACCAAAGGGAAATTTGTACATTGTGGTTCATTTGAAGAAACATAGTATTTACACAAGACAAGGTGAACATGTTTTGTGCGAAATTCCAATTACATTTACAGGCGCAACGCTTGGAACAGAATTAGAAATTCCTATGGTCGATGGCAAGAAAGAAAAATATAAAATTCCAGAGGGAACACAAACGGGGACGCGATTTGTTATTAAAAATAAAGGATTTAAAAGTGTGAATGCAAGTTGGAGAGGCGATTTTGTGTTTACTGTGAATGTGCAAATTCCGAAAAAATTAACTGCGGAACAAAGAAAATTGGTAACGGAATTGGCTAAAACGATGAATGAACAGCCACCTGTGAAGAAAAGAGGAATTTTTGGATAAAAGTTCAAAAAAAGTAAAAATTTTATAAAAAACGAGAAAACACTTGATTTTTTCGTTTTTTTGTGTTATAATTGTATAAATAGTATACAAAATTGTAAGAAAGGAAAGTGATAACCAAAATGGAACCACTTGCAAAAAATGAAGAAAAAGCATTTGGACAAAGACAAAATGTTGTAAAATTAATCTTACTACAAGTTGGAGCTTTGCTAAAAGATATGGTGAATTCTACTCCTGAAGCGGAAACAGTTGAGGAGGCAGTAAGACAAACCATAAAGGAAAATCCACAAAGCAGTAAAGAATTGGAAAAATTTATGCCAATCAATGAAATAAGTGAAAAAGTTTTAGAAGAAAAGGCTAAAACACAATTTGATACTTCTCGCACTTTTGGAACAGAGTTAAATGGAAAAGATGAAGACGGCTACAATAAAATTGAAGATAAGGTAACTAAGAGTGTAAAAGCTAAAGTATCAGAAGAAAAAGCAATGCAAAAATCTGCTGAGACAAGAGAAAAAGGCGGAAAACAGAAAACGAGAGTGGATGAAGATTAAAATATTTTTGGTAATATATTGCATTTAAAAATAGAATATGTTACAATATTATTAAATAAATCATAACCGTTTGAAAAAGCAAAGTAGACGAGTAAAGTAGACTTTAAAGAGAGAGTAAGTTTTGGCTGAGAGCTTACTTAAGTTTAGTTCGTTGAAATTTCACTTTTGAGGTTCTTGTGCTGAAAATTTTGAGTAGGTGTGGGCGTTGGTTACGTTATAACTGTTTGAGGTTAAAAGAAATTTTAATGAAATTAGGTGGTACCACGAGCATTTCGTCCTATGGATGAAATGCTTTTTTGTAGTCGAAATGAAAAAGGCTAATTTGTAGGGAGGATAAAAAGTGAATGAATATATAAATTTGACTTTAGAAAACATTGATAAATACATTCTGGTCCAAAAAAACAAAGAGGCTTTTGAAGAAAAGTTTTTATTAATAAAAAGGAGGTTTTTATGGGAGATAAGATTTCAGAGATGACAGAGGCGGTTAAGAAGAAACTTGGGGAGATTAAAACATTGCAAGAATTACAAGAACTAAAAGTGAAATATTTAGGCAAAAAGGGTGAAGTGACTTCTATGCTAAAAGGTTTAGGAGGCATGAAACCAGAGGAAAGACCTGTTTTTGGGCAAAAAGTGAATTCGTTGCGTCAAGAATTAGAAAAAATGATGGAAAGACGTGAGCAAGATGTCAAAGAAAAGCTTATGGAACAAAGATTGCAGAAGGAAAAAATTGATGTGACGATGCCGGGAAAAAATATTGAATTGGGGTCTAGTCATCCCATAACACAGGTGATTCAAGAGGTAGAAGAAATCTTTTTAGGAATGGGCTATAGTATTGCAGATGGACCAGAAGTGGAAACGGCGATTTATAATTTTGATAAATTAAATACACCACTCGATCATCCGGCAAGAGATTTGCAAGATACGTTTTATATTACAGATGATGTGATTTTAAGAACGCAGACTTCGCCAGTTCAAGCGCGTGTGATGGAAAATCAGAAACCACCCATTAAGATAATTTGTCCGGGAGCGGTGTATCGTTCGGATACTTTGGACGCTACGCATTCGCCAGTTTTTCATCAAATTGAAGGATTGGTTGTGGATAAAAATATTACGATGTCAGATTTGAAGGGAACATTGGAAATGTTTGCGAAGAATTGTTTGGGAGAAAATACAAAAGTCCGTTTTAGACCGCATCATTTTCCATTTACCGAACCGAGTGCAGAGGCAGATGTTTCGTGTTTTGTGTGTGGTGGAAAAGGTTGCAGGGTATGTAAGCAGGAAGGCTGGATTGAACTTTTGGGATGTGGAATGGTGCATCCAAAGGTGTTACGAAATTGCGGAATTGACCCAAATGAATATTCTGGATTTGCGTTTGGATTTGGGGTTGAGAGGATTGCGATGGCGAAATTCAGATCGAAGAGCACACGTCTGAACTCCAGTCACTGGCACCTATCTCGTATG
>CANBLA010000156.1 GCA_947369305.1 uncultured Clostridia bacterium | reverse complement strand
TTTATATAAAAAAGTAGGTGTATTGTGTGGGATACATACCGAATAAAAATACACCTACTTACAATATTTTTAAATTATGTATACTTTTTTGACAAATAAAGAAGGATTTAAAGTAATAGTGTCGAATAATATAAAAGAAAGGTTTAAAAAATGGTACAATATAATGATGAGTTAAAACAGGAGATAAGAAATGCAAATGATATAGTAGATGTTATATCACAATACGTTATATTAAAAAGAAGTGGAAGAAATTTTATGGGGTTATGCCCATTTCATAAAGAGAAATCACCTTCTTTTTCTGTTTCACCAGATAGACAATATTATCATTGTTTTGGTTGTCATAAAGGTGGAGATGTGTACAATTTTATCATGGAAATGGAAAAATTATCTTTCAAAGAAGCATTAGAGTTCTTGGCAGAACGTGGACATGTTAAATTACCAGAAGTAAATGATGAAGAATTCAATAAAAAGCAATATATGTTAGACAGAATGAATAAAATAAACCTTGAAACAGCAACATTTTACCACGAAAGGCTATACACACCAGCTGCAAAAATTGCACAAGATTATGTAAAAAAAAGAAAGTTAGATAACCATACCTTAAAAGCGTTTAAAATTGGATATTCTGGGGAATATAATGAATTATATACGTTTTTAAAAAGTAAAGGTTTTAAAGATCATGAGATTTTAGCAACTGGATTAGTCAATCAAAATGAAAAAGGAGAATTTATTGACCGATTTCGAAAACGTTTGATGTTTCCTATCATATCAGTATATGGAAAACCAGTAGCTTTTGGTGGTAGAAGGTTAGAAGAAAATGACAAATTAGCAAAATACATAAACTCCAATGAAAACTTAGTATATTCGAAAAAAAAACATCTTTTTGGTTTGAATTTGGCCAAACAATCAGAGGAGAAAAAAATCATTTTAGTAGAAGGTTATATGGATGCTATTTCTCTTTATCAACGTGGAGTTGATAATGTTGTAGCATCGCTTCGGAACAGCCCTTACAGAAGAACAAGCAAGATTGCTTCGAAAATATAGCCAGCAAGTTATATTTGCCTATGATTCAGATGGTGCAGGGCAAAATGCCATTAAACGAGGAATTGAAGTTTTAGAAAAACAAAATTGTGATGCTAGAGTTTTACAAATGGAAGGAGCCAAAGATCCAGATGAATACATTATCAAATATGGTAGTGGACGATTTAAGTTATTAGTTGATAATGCTATTTCGTTAGTCGAATTTAAAATAAAAACCTTGAAAAATGAATATAATATAGACAATACGAAAGATAAAATCGCGTTTTTGAAAAAAATAACATCTATTTTGTCAAGTGTTGACAATAAAATTGAAAGAGAAATTTATATTGACAAAATAGCACAGCAATACGAAATATCTAAACAAGCTATTTATGCAGAAGTTAATAAAACATTATACAAAGGTGAAACAGAAAAAATATTGGTCAAACCTACCATAAAAATAACAGAAGATAAATCTTCTGTTTTGGATGATGTAATCATAAGAAGAGAAAATATGATTTTATACTTATTAATCAATTATCCAGAAGAGACCAAAGATACGATACAGTCAAATATTGGTATAGAAGATTTAAAAATTGAAGAGAATAAGATTATATTTGAAAAAGTTATGTCTTCAGAGGAAAAAAATAGTGATAAAATCACACAAATTATTGCGAATATAGAAGAAGAGACTGTGCAGGATCATATTAGTGAGATCATGGTAATGGATTATGAAATAACTTCTGTTCACAAATGTTTGGAAGATGTAATTCTTGTTTATACCAAAGAGAGATTACAAAATCGAAAGCTAGAAATCATCAAACAACTAGAAAATCAAGATTTAACAAAAGAAGAAAATGCTAATTTATACACAGAATTAAATGACATAATAGCAAAATTAGCGAAAATAAAATAAAGGGGGATAATCATGAAAAAATCTGATCAAGAGAAACAAGAAAAAAAACAAACATCTAAAGCAAAAAAAGTAGAAAAAGAAAACTCAAAAAAAGTAACACCTAAGGCAGATAAAAAAGAGAAGGCACCAAAGAAGGCACCCAAAAAGGTAGAAGAAAAGAAAATAAATACTAAAGCAACAGCAAAGAAAAAAGAGGAAGAAACAAAAAAGACTCAAGTAAAAAAAAGCACAGATAAAAAGAAACAAGAAACAAAAGAAAAAGCTGAAAAAAAATCCCCTAAGAAAAAAGTTAATTCAAAAAAAGAAGATAAAAAAGAAATTCTTAAAGAAGAAAAACCAATACAAGAAGAGACACAAAAAGAAGAAGTAAAAGAAGAATTTGAAAAAGAAAAAGAAAAGATATTAAGTATTTTAAACAAGGCGAAAGAAAAAGGAAATATTACCTATGGAGAATTAGCATCAGAATTAGGGGAAGTTAATCCAGAACAGCTTGATAGAGTATTTGACACGTTTGAAGAATTAGGTGTCAGCATATCAAAAGATGATGATTTATTAGAACCAGATGAAGAAGACTTAAAAGATGTTGAAGAAGTTAAGCTTGAAGATGTTGATATAACAAATTTTGATGGGGTAAACGTTGACGATCCTGTTAGAATGTACTTAAGAGAAATTGGAAAAATACATTTATTATCTTTTGAAGAAGAGCTTGAATTAGCAAAAGAGGTCTTAGAAGACAATGAAGCTGCAAAACAAAAGCTTGCAGAGTCAAACTTAAGATTGGTGGTAAGTATTGCTAAAAAATATGTGGGAAGAGGAATGTTGTTTTTAGACTTAATTCAAGAAGGCAATATGGGATTAATCAAGGCAGTAGAAAAATTTGATTACTCAAAAGGTTACAAATTCAGCACATATGCCACTTGGTGGATAAGACAAGCCATTACCAGAGCAATTGCTGACCAAGCAAGGACAATTAGAATTCCAGTTCATATGGTTGAAACAATTAACAAACTAATTAGAACATCAAGACATCTGCTTCAAATTTTAGGAAGAGAACCAACTCCAGAAGAAAT
>CANBLA010000155.1 GCA_947369305.1 uncultured Clostridia bacterium | reverse complement strand
TCTGCGTATAAACTTGCTATTACTGGACCTTTATCATCAATTGCTCCACGACCGTAAATTTTATTTTCTCGAATATCTGGTACAAAAGGATTGGTTTTCCATCCATCTTCAAATTCAGCAGGTACCACATCTAAATGACCAATGATTCCAAGTATTTCTTCCCCTTCTCCGAATTCAATATAGCCACAGTAGCCGTCTAAATTTTTTGTTTTGAAACCTAATTTTTCAGCAAGATTTAATGTATATTCCAATGCATTTTTGCAGGCTTCTCCAAAAGGAATTTCTGGATGATTGGTTTCTACAGAAACACTTTTAAATTTAATTAATTCACAAACCGAATTTATAATATCATCTTTTTTATTTTCTATCATTTCATCAAACATAAGAACCTCCTAAGCTATTTATATGATTTACTTTATCATGCTAGAATAGAGATGTCAATTGACATTTTCGTAAAAATAGTATAAACTAAAAACAGTAATAATATAAAGGAGAAAATTATGGAAGTTATCGAACTAAATCATCCGCTTGTTTCACACAAATTAACAATTTTAAGAAATAAAAATACAGGTACAAAAGAGTTTCGAGAAGTAATAAGTGAACTATCAACAATTCTTTGCTATGAAGCTTTAAAAGATGCACCAACAAGAGAAATCGAAGTCGAAACACCAATTTGCAAAACAAAGACACATCAAATAAACGAAGATAATTATGCTTTTATTCCAATTTTAAGAGCAGGAACAGGAATGCTAGATGGTTTAATAAAAATTATGCCGAATGCTAAAATTGGACACATTGGCATGTATCGAAACGAAGAAACGTTGAAACCTATCAAATATTATTATAAAACCCCAAAAGACTTAGAAAAAAGAGAAGTTATTGTACTTGATCCGATGCTTGCAACTGGTGGATCAGCGACAGATGCTATTACAATGTTGAAAGAAAATGGAGCAATAAAGCTAAAATTTTTATGTATTCTTGCAGCTCCAGAAGGTATTCAAAAAATGCAAAAAATCCATCCAGATGTACCAATTTATTGTACAGCAATTGATAAAAATCTAAATGAAAATGGTTATATTGTTCCAGGTCTTGGTGATGCGGGAGACAGAATTTTTGGAACCAAATAAATTAGAAAAATCAAGGAGTTTGTAATTCTTTGATTTTTTTATTGATAAAAAAATTAAAATCTGACCGCTCGTTCTATTCCATTTTTCCAAAAAATGTTATATAATACAAATGTCAATTATGAAAATAAGGAGAAAATTATGAAATTAGCATTCATTTTCCCGGGTCAAGGAGCACAAAGTGTTGGTATGGGAAAAGACTTGTATGAGAAATATGAAGAAATAAAAGAAGTCTACGCAAAGGCAAGTAACATTGCAGGAATGGACATTGCAAAGTTAACCTTTGACTCAGAAGAAACGCAATTATTTCAAACTCAAAATACACAAATTGCAATCTTGACCATGAGCATTGCAATTTTAGAAGTTTTAAAAAAATACGAAATTGGAGCCCAATATACAGCAGGCCTAAGCTTAGGAGAATATTCTGCTCTTTACTACGGAGGCGCAATCGATTTTGAAAATGTCATAAAAATCGTTAAAAAGCGTGGCGAACTCATGCAAAATCTAGTACCAAATGGAGAATGGGCAATGGCAGCCATTTTAGGTTTAGAAAATTCAGTAGTAGAAGAAGTTTGTCAGAACATAACAGAGGGATTTGTTGTTCCAGCCAATTACAATTGCCCGGGGCAAGTAGCCATTTCGGGAGATAAAAAAGGTGTGCAATTGGCTATGGAAAAATTAAAAGAGGCAGGTGCTAAACGTTGTTTAGAATTAAAAACAGCAGGACCATTTCATACGATCAAACTACAAAAAGCATCAGATGAATTAAGAAAAGAATTAGAAAATATTGAAATCAAAATGCCAGACATAGAAGTCATCAAAAATATAGATGCAAAGCCATATGCTCAAGGTGAAAATAGAAAAGAAATTTTAGCAAATCATGTGATTCACCCAGTTCGCTTTTCAGATTCAATTCAGTATATGATTAAAAGTGGAGTTAACACATTTGTAGAAATCGGACCGGGAAAAACATTAACAGGTTTTGTCAAAAAAATAGACAAGAATTTGAATTGTATCAATATAAATAATGTAGAGACATTAGAAAATGCAATCCAAAATTTAAAATAATGAGAGGAAAATAAAATGATGAGAAATGAAAAAACAGCTTTTATTACAGGAGCAACCCGTGGAATTGGCAGAGAAATCGCAGTAAAATTAGCCGAAGAAGGTTACGATGTAGCGATTAATTATAGGACAATGAATCAAGAATTAGAAAATTTGAAAACACAAATTGAAAATGATTTTGGTGTCAAATGCGCTTTCGTTCAAGGCGATGTTTCAAAATTTGAAGATGCAGAAAAAATGGTTAAAGAAATCGTTGAAGCATTAGGAAAGATTGATGTCTTAGTCAACAATGCAGGCATCACAAAAGATGGTTTATTAATGCGAATGGCAAAAGAAGATTTTGAAAGTGTCATAGATATTAATTTAGTAGGAACATTTAATGTAACGCGAAACGTCATTCCGCTTATGATAAAACAAAAATCAGGTAGAGTGATTAATATCTCTTCTGTTGTAGGTGTTGCAGGAAATGCGGGGCAAACGAATTATTCTGCTTCAAAAGCAGGCATCATAGGATTTACTAAAAGTTTAGCCAGAGAAGTAGCCAGCCGAAACATTCTAGTCAATGCAATTGCGCCGGGATTTATCGCAACTGACATGACAAGCATTTTAAACGAAGCCCAGAAAGAAAACATTAATGCCCAAATCCCATTAAAAAGAATGGGAACTCCAGAAGACGTTGCTAACCTAGTCAAATTCTTAGCATCCAAAGAAGCATCTTATATCACAGGTCAAACCATCCATGTCGATGGTGGAATGGTCATGTAAGACGTCAGTTTTGACCAAACTTTTTTAACAAAAATAAATAAAAAGGAGAAAAAAATGGAAAGAAGAGTAGTTATAACCGGATTA
>CANBLA010000154.1 GCA_947369305.1 uncultured Clostridia bacterium | reverse complement strand
TTTTAAAAATACGATTTATCATAAAAATAGAAATGCTTAAGTAACAAAAAGTTGAAATAAGCCAAAGGAGTACAAACACAGCATCTAATCGTTGTAAAAAGTCACCTAGTTCGATTTTTCTTGATAATAAATAAAGCGAATTAAGTGGTTCTGTATCATTCGTAATCGGAAAAATAGTAAGAATAGATACTACCGTTACAAATAATAAAAGCCAAGAGATAATATAAGATACAATAGTAACTTTTTTAAAGGTAAAACTATCTTTCAAAAGTGGTAGTAAGAAATAATAGTAAGTAACTACATAAAGTGAAAATATATTTAATAAACCATTCAAGAAAGTAGTTTGAAAATTATAGCCAAAAAAAGGCGAAAATTTACTAATGCTAAACTCATCGTATACAGCAAACAAAGCTAAACTAATACTAATTAAGGCAAAAGGAACAACTAAGCAAATGGTACGAACCATTGCTTTAAATCCTGCTAGATTAGCAATCACAATTCCTATAATAAAAAATAACAAAATAAAAATCAAAGGACTATTATCAAAATAAATGGTTTTTATCATATTGGCAAAATCGCTTAAAGTCGTATAAGAAACAAAGAAGAAAAAGGCAATAAAAAGAATTCCCAATAATATTTTAAAAACTTTTCCACCTAAAAATTCTGCAATATCAATAATATCGGAATTAGGAAATTTTTGAAATAGAAAATTTAAGCAAAAGACAAAAATGAATCCAATCAAACCGATATAAATTAAATTAATCACTGCACCAGTACTAACCAAATCAATTACATAATAGGGTACATTCAAAATCAATTTATTTACCATAATAATTAAAATAAAGCAAATTGCTTCATATTTTTTCATTTTGTAATTATTTTGCATTGCTCCTCCAATCCATACTAATTTTTTTCTCAGCATCTGGACGTTTTGTATTTAAAAATCTACTACGTTTTTCGCGTTTCCAGACAGGTTTCATCACATAACCATTATTCTCATTTAAGTTTTCAAATGGAATATAAGGTGCAAAATAAGGAACCCCAAAAGAACTTAAATTTGTCAGTAAAATAAAATGCACAAAAAATCCAAATGCAATTCCTAAAAATCCTGCTAAAAATCCTAAAACAATATAGGAAAATCGACAAATTCGAATAGAAGAAGTCAGAGCAAAATCAGGAATGGCAAATCCACAAATTCCAGTAAAAGCTACTACAATAATCAAAATTGGACTAACAATATTGGCTGAAACTGCTGCATCGCCTAATATTAAGGCACCAATAATACCAATAGTTGTACTAAACGAAGAGGAAACACGAAGTCCTGCTTCACGAATTAATTCAAATGAAATCTCCATTAAAATAATCTCAAATATAACAGGAAATGGAATGGCTTCACGTGCATTTGCAACTGCAAACAGCAGTTCTGACGGGATCAATTCTTGATGATAATTGGTAATGGCAACATATAAACCAGGCAAAAAAATTGAGAAAAACAATGCAATACCACGAATAAATTTCAAGAAATTTGCAAAATGATAATTTAAATTTCTATCTTCTCCAGTTGTTAAAAAGTCAATAAATACTGCAGGAACAACTAATACAAAAGGAGTACCATTCACAATAATAGCAACACGACCATTTAAAAGATAAGTGCAAACACGGTCAGGTCTTTCTGTTGCAATTGTCTGAGGAAAAGAATTAACAGGATTATCTTTGATAAATTGTTCTAACTGACCAGAAGAAAGTAGATAGTCTATATTTAAATTATTAACACGATATTTGGCTTCTGCGACTAAATCTGCATTGGCAATATTATCAATATAACAAATAGCAACTTTTGTTCGACTAATTTTTCCAAGTTCAACTTCTTCAATAATTAAATTTTCATTGTTCACAATTTTTCTTAGCATGGAAGTGTTGGTTCTAATATTTTCCACAAAAGCTTCTTGAGAACCACGCACAATATTTTCTGTAATAGGTTCAGATACACTTCTGCCTTTAAAGCCTTTTGTTTCAACACAAAAAACGGTTCCTATTGTATCTACCAAAAGAGCGCAAAAACCAGCATTTACTTTTATAATCACATTTTCAAATTCAGTTTCTTTTGAAATGCTATTGTGTGGAATTAATCCATTGTAAATAAAATTTTCTAGGTTTATTTTTGGTGTATTCGAATTTTTAATTGCAATTCTACCAGATTTATTTTTATTTTCTTGTTCTTGCATAGTAATTGAATTTTTTAACAATAATGGTTGTAAAACAGAATTTGTAATGGTTGTTTCATCCACCATTCCATCAATATATAAAAGAGCAGCAGGAATTTTTTTATTTTGGATTGGTAGTGCAAATTTACGAATTTTAATATCACTATTAATCAAAAGATTATATTTTGTTTTCAAATATTCAATATTGACTGAAAGAGTTGGAAATATTTTCTGTTTTTCAATTTCAGATGCTGATTCTGGCAAATTATTTGCTGAATTTGGCAAGATAAATTCATATTCTTCTTGTTCTTCATATTTAAATAAATCATTAAAAACTTTTTTAATACTCATAATTACTCCATGAAATGTATTTTTGAATAGTATTTGTCATTTTAAGGAAATTATGCAAGTAAAAAAACATAAAAATTGACAAAATAACAAAAGTATAGTAAAATAGATAACATAAATTTAGCTTAGAAGTTCTCTTTCTAAAATCTTAAGCTTGTTTAAATAAAATAAAAAAGGAGTAAAAGAAAAATGGATAAACAAAATGCAAAAATCCTTTTTGAAATCTTAAAAGAAAAGGTTCCCAATCGGGAGGTTTGTCGAGTAGCGAGTCAACAGGAAATTGAAAGAATTATGGCAGAAGTAAATGTCATAATAGAAGAAAAAAAGATTGAAGAGCAGAGAATGGAAATAACAGCCGAAAAACTTCCAAGAGAAATCGTATTTGAAATGGTTCTCTATATCATATCTACCACAGAATGGTTAGGATATGAGGATGACAATATTTCTTATAACGATAAAAAGTTCTGGAATCTTGAAGATAAAGCAACTCAAAATTTTGTAAACGGGATAAAAATGGTA
>CANBLA010000153.1 GCA_947369305.1 uncultured Clostridia bacterium | reverse complement strand
ATGATTAGAAATATGACAAAAAAATTGTCTAAAAGAGGACCAGATGAAGAGGGTGTTTTTTTAGAAAAACATTGCAATTTAGGACATAGACGTCTTAGCATTATTGATATTGAAAATGGCAAACAGCCAATGTCATGTACCATCGATGAAGTTACATATACCATTGTGTATAATGGGCAAATTTATAATACAAAAGAACTGCGAGAAACTTTGTTAGACAATGGTTTTAAGTTTAACGGACATTCTGATACAGAAGTTTTGCTAAAAAGTTATGTTTTTTATGGAAAAGACGTTTGCAAGCATTTGAATGGAATTTTTGCTTTTGCAATTTGGAATGGTAAAACAGAAGAATTGTTTCTTGCTAGAGATCATTTTGGCATTAAACCACTTTATTATGCAATGTTGGAAAATCATTTGATTTTTGGTTCGGAAGTCAAGGCGATGTTTGCTCATCCTCTGGTTAAACCAAAGCTTGATAAAACAGGAATTTCCGAACTTTTTGGAATAGGACCAAGTCATACACCGGGCATGAGTCCTTTTAAAGATATTGACGAATTGGAACCAGCACATTTTATTGTGTATAACAAAAATGGTTTTCAAAAGCATGAATATTGGAAACTAGAAACGAAGGAACATACCGATGATCTGGAAACAACTTGCGAAAAATTACGATTTTTGATCCAAGATTCGATTGACAGACAACTCGTTTCGGATGTACCACTTTGTTGTTTGCTTTCTGGTGGCTTGGATTCAAGTATTATAACGGCTTATGCAAGCAAATATTATCAAGAAAAATGGGGTAGAAAGTTATCCACATTTTCGGTGGATTATGTGGATCAAGATAAAAATTTTGTGAAGAGCGATTTTCAGCCGAATAGCGATAATTACTATATTGATTTAATGGTAAAAGAATTTCGGTACAGACCATCATAAAATTGTGTTAGATACGCCAGAGTTATACAAAGGTTTGGAAGATGCTATGGTTGCTCGTGATTTTCCGGGAATGGCGGATGTAGATTCTTCGTATTTGTTATTTTTCGAACAAGTGAAAAAACACGCAAAAGTGACGCTTTCTGGCGAATGTTCAGATGAGATTTTTGGTCGGATATCCATGGTATTTCCGAAAAGATAGTTTGGAGAGTCATACATTTCCGTGGTCGCTTGCGATTTCGGAAAGACAGAATTTATTAAATCCAGAAATTGCGAAAAAGATTGATTTGAAGGAATATATTGATAAGCAATATGAGGCATCTTTAAGGAAGGTAGAGTTTTTGCCGGGTGATAGTGAGATGAATCAATTACAGAGAAAATTGATTTATTTGACTTCGAATTGGTTTATGCAAACACTTTTGGATCGAACGGACAGAATGAGTATGTACAATGGATTTGAAGTGAGAGTTCCGTTTTGTGATGTTCGTATTGTGGAATATGCTTGGAATATTCCTTGGGAAATGAAGGCATATAAGGGAAGAGAGAAGGGACTTTTGAGACACGCGATGAAAAATGTTTTGCCAGAGGAAATTATCAATCGAAAGAAAAGTCCGTATCCAAAGACGCATAATCCGAATTATACGAAGATTGTTAAAGAAGGTTTGGCTAGTATTATGAAGGATAAAGAGGCACCAATTAATCAATTACTAAATCGAGAGTATATTTTTGATATTATTGAAACGGATGGAAAGGCATTTACTAGACCATGGTTTGGGCAATTGATGACAGGACCACAACTGATGGCATATCTTTGTCAAGTGAATATGTGGCTGGAGAAATATCAGCCGGAGATTGAAATATAAAGAAAATGAGGGGCTGTAAAAAAGTTTTTTATAGCCTCATTTTCTTTTTTACAATTGTTAAAGCTTGATGCAGTCATTCCCCAGTTTTTTTACCATCCATAAACTGAGAAAGTTTTTCCATTTTGATAATACTGAATTGCTTTTCTCACATAAGGAATTATATTCTCTGGCAAGTTATCCAAATCATAAAACTTAAGTTCATCGCATTTATCTTTTTCCATAATTTGAATTTCTCCAGTATAATTTTTACAAGTCAAAAAATAATCAATACTTTCTCGATCTTTTGCTTTCCTATGCATGACGTGAGCAATTTCTAAATCTTTTTCATCAATCGTAATCCCAGCTTCTTCCCAAGCTTCTCGTTGCATCGCGTGAATGACACTTTCATTTCCATCAATGTGCCCAGCCACAACGCTATAATTTCCATCTTCATAGCCAGTATTGTATCTTCGTAGTAGTAATATTTGATTTTTTTGAATTAAAATTAAATGTACAGCGGTTACTAATTTAAATCGTTCCATATTTTCCTCCATAAACTAACTAATTTTACTCATTTTTTCTACATATTCTAAATCATTTATTTTAGAAATAGCAAAACATTTTTTGCCTAAATCTTTAAGTGAAGCTCCAATATGATAGAGTTCTTGATTATCAATAATCATAAATCTATCATGAAATTTATTTGTTTTTGTGATTGTTAAACTTGGATATTCTTGATTAAATTTCTGAATATCTAATTTTGTGATATTGCTTTGATGAGATGTTAAAATGTTTACTTTTACATTTTTGTGTTTTTTCGTTAACATTTTCAAATTGTTGTCATCTATGTAATTATCTATGATTAAAATTTTGTCATTAGCAGTTTTTATAATGTCTATAATTAAACAGTAGGCATCATAGATTTGTCCTTGAAAGAAGATTTTTTGTTTGAATTCGTTTTCTTTATTTTTTTGCAATGCATTAAATACTTCATCAAACTTTTTGTCATGTTCTAATAGTTGATATTCGATATTGATTAATCTTTCAAATACATGTGCATTAGAAGTGATAAATTTTCGCATTTCTACAAAGGCATTCATAATGTTAATACTAACTTGAATGGCAGTATTATTTTTTAGTAAGCCAGAAAGCATGGCAATTCCTTGCTCAGTAAATACATATGGCAGATATCGTCTACCACCATAGTTTTCTTCTCTTGAACTTGAGGTCGCAATTTGCGACCTCAAGTTTTCTAACTCATGTTCTTCTAGTTGAAAACAAAAACTTTCTGGAAATCTTTCTAAATTTCTTTT
>CANBLA010000152.1 GCA_947369305.1 uncultured Clostridia bacterium | reverse complement strand
ACATCACTAAAAACGATAAGATTCCTCAAGTAGAAGTACAGCAAGCAACTGGAAAAATGTCAATGATTGTTTATATTGCCATTTTGTCGTATGCATTTTTCTATACAGCAGTTACGATTGGGCAAAACAATAGTAAATTATTTATCCAATATCAATTAGGAGATTATTTTGAAGAAGCCGTAACAGCCAGCTATTTTAGTTTTATTATTTTAATGTCACGAATCGCTAGAATTATTTCGAATGTATTATTTGATAAATTATATCGAACCTTAAAAGATAAAATCAATATTGCTTTAACAGCAAGTCTAATTTTAGCATTTTTGTTAATTATAATTGGATACTTTATAAAACAAGATATCTTTTTAAAAATCGGCATTATGTCAGCTGGATTTTTCATTATTTTAGCCGTAAGAGACCCTTTCAAAATTTATATTCAAGACTTAATCCTAAAAATAACAGAACCAAAAGAACAACAAGCCATTTTTTCACACTTAGAATTAGCCAAAAAAATCGGACAAACGTTAGTTGGCTTTGTCGTATCTGCCGCTTTACTAAAATTTAATCTGATTTGGATTATTATTGGAGTAGCAATTATTTCACTTATGACCTTAAAAACAACCATTCGATTATTTGAATTAGTCAAAAGAGCACAAACGCTTTCAAACAGGGCAAAAGAGATACGAGAAGTTTGACAAAGTTATGTAAATATGATATAATAAAAATAACTAAAATATAGAAAAATACAGCGCCAATGTGGCAAAGGAGGACGAATTATGGCATTATATATTGAAGTGATTGAGTATCCTACAAGAGGAGGAAAAAATGAGCAAATTTTTCTCACAAACCAATATACACGGGAGGAATTAGCTGAAAAATTGCAACCGCTGGTTGAAAAGTGTGGTTATAGCCAGAAACGCTTAGAGAAGATTTTATCTTCAAAAACTTTGGAAGAAGCCTGCACGATTCAATTAGAGGGAACTGCAATAGTCAGAACGCAGAAACAGAATTCTTGCTGGAAATTTGGGGATGGTGACGAACTCACCATTTATCCCGACGGAAAATGGGACTTTGTTCTCAAACTCCCATTTTGGAAGCGGGTGAAACAGTTTTTTCTGAATCTGTTGCTTCTCCCTGATGAAGAAGCGATTGAGGAAGAGGAAGAATTAATGTTTGGCGAAGATATTGGTGTGCCCGATGTTGAGACAGAGCGAGAAAAAGCTGAAAGACTCAAAAGACTCGCCGAGGATTTAGCCAGATAAGATTGGTTTGATTAAGCCAGCTTGTCTGGCTTTTTCGTTTTTTGAAAAAATTTCCAAAAAACACTTGCAATTCGAAGAATTCTAGTGTATAATAATATCACAATTAAATTTTAAACAAGAGGAGTGGGAAAAATCCCACTCTTTACTTATGAAAGAAAAAGGGGGAAAAGGAGTGGCAAATTCCAATATTGAATCTAAGATAGAACAGCTTTTGTTACCAATTATCCAAGATTTGCAATATGAATTATATGATGTACAATACATCAAAGAAGGAAAAGATTACTATTTACGTATTACAATTGATCAACCAAACGGAATTAGTTTAGAAGATTGTGAAACCGTAAATCGAGCCATTGATGATGTGTTAGAAGAAGCAGACATCATCAAAACAAGCTATTTTCTCGAAGTATCATCACCAGGAATTGAACGAATTTTGCGAAAACCTTGGCATTTTGAAAAACAAATTGGGAATAAAATTGTTGTCAAATTGTTTAAAGCAATTGACAAACAAAAAGAATTAGAAGGAATTTTGGTCACTTACCAAAAAGATGAATTATCACTTCAAATAGAGGAAAAATTAATCAAGATAGAGAATAAAAATATCGCAGTAGCCAAACTTGCTGGAGATTTTTAGAAGGGAAGGAATGGAAAATGAAAAATATTGATGTAAAAGAATTTATAAAAGCCATGGAGGAATTAGAAAAAGAAAGAGGAATAAGCAAAGATTATTTGATTGAATCCTTAGAAGCTGCTTTAGTAACCGCCTATAAAAGAGAATTTGACACGGTTGATAACGTAAAAATCACCATTGACGATAAAACAGGAGAACTTCATATTTATTCTGTAAGAGATGTCGTAGAAGTACTAGAAGATCCATTACTTGAAATTGACTTAGAATCAGCTAGAAAAATTGATTCAAGTTACAATGTAGGTGATGTTGTGAATTTAGAAATTCCACCAAAAGATTTTGGTAGAATTGCTGCGCAAACCGCTAAACAAGTTGTAGTACAAAAAATAAGAGAAGTAGAAAGAAACATGGTTTTTACAGAATTTAATGACAAAAAAGGCGAAATCGTTTCTGGCTTGATTCAAAAAGCAGATGGTGGCGTAGTTGTTATGGATTTGGGAAAACTCGAAGGTGTTATGCCACTCAAAGAACAAATCAATACAGAACACTATAAAGTCAACGACAAAATCAGAGGTTATGTAGTAGATGTTGAAAGAGGGGCCAAAGGAAATCCTCAAGTTATTGTTTCAAGAAGCCATCCAGATTTTGTTCGTAAGTTGTTTGAATTTGAAATTCCAGAAATTTATGAAGGACTAATCGAAATTAAAAGTGTATCAAGAGATGCAGGTTCGAGAAGTAAAGTAGCCGTATATTCCAAAAATGAAGATATTGACCCAGTTGGTTCTTGCGTAGGACAAAAGGGAATTCGTATTCAAAATATCATTAATGAATTAAATGGTGAAAAAATTGATGTAATTGAATGGAACGAAGATCCAGCGATTTACATCGCAGCAGCTTTACTTCCAGCACAAGTTATGGCAGTAGACGTAAGAGAAGAAGAAAAGTTTGCACAAGTGGTTGTACCAGATGATCAATTATCTCTTGCCATTGGGAAATCAGGGCAAAATGCTCGATTAGCAGCAAGACTTACTAATTGGAAAATTGATATTAAATCAGAAACACAAATGCGAGAAATTTTATTAAAACAAGCCGAAGAAAATGAAGAAGAGGCTGGTGAGGAAAATGCAGAAGAATAAAAAAAAGCCAACCAGAAGGTGTATGGGATGTAATGAAGCAAAAGAAAAACAAGAACTTTTACGCATTGTTAAATCAAAAGAGGGAATCATA
>CANBLA010000151.1 GCA_947369305.1 uncultured Clostridia bacterium | reverse complement strand
TTTGCTTCTATTTCATCTTCGTCTTCATCTTCATCATCTTGAATTCGGTTCTCTCTTTCCTCTTGCGATTTGTCGGATTTGTAACTAATGATTAATACCAATAAAATTAAAATTACCCCAACCCCTATACAAAGATACTTTAATCCTCCAATTTTCTTAATTGTTGCTTCTTGAAGTGTTGTTGCATAGGATAATTTCGTATTGAATAAAATAATGCTTATTGCTAATCCCATTAAAAATTTTTTTAACTTTTTCATATCCATTCTCCTTTTCATCTCTCGTATTAATTTTGTTTTATTTTCGTAGGTATTCTGATAATCACATCAGTTCCCTTTCCTACTTCACTTTTAATATCAATTTTGCTATCATTTTGATCTAAAATTTCTTTTGCAATTGATAAACCTAGTCCAGTTCCGCCAGACTCTCTTGTTCGTGCTTTGTCAACTCGATAAAATCTTTCAAATATTTTTTCCAAGTCTTTTTCTGGTATTCCTCTGCCATTATCTTTGATTTTGATATAGGCATCATTGTAAACAAATCCAACATATACAGTAATATTTCCACCTTCATCTGTATATTTAATAGCATTAGATAAAATATTAATAATAACTCTTTCAATACCACTTTTATCAGCATATACAAAAGGAACGTCTGCAGTCACATAACATTCACCTGTTAAACTTTTCTTTTGCATTTCAATGGTTTGCCCTTCAAAAATATATTTTACAAGTTCACCTAAATCAAATTCTGTTTTCTCTATTTTAATTTTTGCTGTATCATACTTTGATAAAATTAGTAAATCAGCAACTAATTTAGACATCCTTTTTGCTTCTGATGAAATGCGCTCTAAAAACTTCTTTTGATTTTGTGTATCAACATCACTATCAATTAACGTATCTGCATAGCCCATGATAGAAGTAATCGGTGTTTTTAACTCATGTGATACATCAGCAACAAATTCTTTTCTCATATTATCCAATTTTTCTTGCTCAGTAATATCTTGCACAACAACAATAACCCCTGCTGGTCTATCATTTTCGTTTTTAAATGGAGCAAAAAATAGGTTAATTGCTTGATTTTCTAAATTTAATTTTTTCTCAGAAGATGTCCAATCATCCAAATAAATGATTTTTTCTAAGTTAATGTCAACTCCAAATTTGTCAAATATTTCTTCAAAATTCTCTTCTTCTGTTATAGAAAGTAACTTTTTGGCTGCTAAGTTAATATGAATCACATTTCCTTTTATGTCAAAAGCAACAATTCCATCTGTCATATGAAGAAGAATGGTTTCGATTTGCTTTTTTTGTCTAGTTACTTCGTTTAAGTTTTCTTTTAGACCTGTATTCATAATACTAAAGGCTTCTACTAGTTCATCAATTTCACTTTTGTTTTTATTATTTGCTAGATATTCAATTTCTATGTCTTCTCCTTCGGCTATCATTTCTGCGCTTTTGACTAGTCTTGATATTGGTTTTATAATCACTTTTGTCATAAATATTGCCAGTAGAGCAATCAATCCTGTAAAAACTACTAAAGATCCATATATGATTTCTCGAATTTGATTAATTTCTCCTGTTAATAAATTATGAATTTCTTCGCTTGTCATGTTAACTAACAAAATCTCTGAATTGATATAATTTAATTTGCCAATAAAAATAAGTCCAAGCCCTGTAATTACAATAATTCCAACAATCATAAAAACCATAACAATCTTTATTTGTATGCTTTTTACCATTTTTTTAACCTTTCGTATTTTTATCTTTCTTATTATATACTTAAGTTGGCAGAAATTCAAGTGATTTTTTGTTAAATTTGTGTTACAAATTGAAAAATTTTCAAAATGTCTCTTTTATAACATTTTCCAAAACTATTAAAAATAAAAATTGGGAATAACCTCTCACGTTATTCCCAATAAATCCTCTACCTTTTATTATAACACATTTCACAGATTATGTCAAGTTTACATGGCTTTCAAAATATGATATAATGAAAGGTTAAGCTAAAATATTTTAAGCTTTGCTTGTATCATTAATATAATACCCAACACCTCGTTTGGTGATTAATATTTTAGGGTCTGCCTTGTCCTTTTCGATTTTATCACGAATTCGATTCATCGTAACATCAATTGTACGAATAGCTCCAACATATTCATCATACTCCCAAATTTCATGTAGTAGCCTTTCCCTTGTGACAACTTCGCCCGGTTGGCTTGCCAAAAATTTTAATACATCAAATTCTTTTTTAGTTAAATTAACAAGCTCACCTTTTACTCGTGCTTCGACTTTTTTTAAGTCTAACGTTAGTTCACCAACTTCAATGATTTCGTTATCTTTTTCTTCCTTTTCAGCCAACTCGTTTTGCGTAGCAGTTGCTTGTGCTTCTGCTTTTCGTAAATTTGCTTTTATTCTCGCCATTAACTCTCGTATTTGAAATGGTTTGGTAATATAATCGTCCGCTCCCATTTCTAGTCCAACAATTTTATCAGATTCTGTATCTTTTGCGGAAACCATTAAAATTGGCATGGTTGAAATATTTAAATAATATCTTATCTTTTTGCATACCGAAATACCATCTAATTTGGGAATCATAACATCTAATAAAATCAAATCTGGTCTTTCTTTTAGTGCCATTTCAACAGCTGTAATACCATCGTATGCTTTTAATGTGTTATAGCCTTCTTTTTCTAGATTATAAATTAACAATTCCATAATACTTTCTTCATCATCCACTACTAAAATTGTCTTTTTTTCTTGTTCAACTAGGTCTTCTAATCCTTCCACCAAAAATCCCACCTCTCTATTTTTGTTAATTTATTTATATCATATTTATTTTATTTGTACAAGTTTTTTTGTATTTTTTACATAAATATTTGGATATTATAAATTCTTCCATCATCACAAAGTGGAATTTTCTTATCTTTGATTTCTGTTCCGTTTAACAAAAACTTCTGTACTCCATTATTTTTACCGTCCTTATTTTTTACTATAATATGATAAATGCTTGTTTTATATTTATATTTTATTTCAAATTCTTTCCACTCTTTAGCAATACACGGTTCTACACTTAAATAGCCATTTTTAATTTTTAATCCCAAAATATATTCCAAAATTGCTTTAAAATACCAACTACTTGAGCCAGTATACCAATTCCAACCACCACGTCCAAGTAA
>CANBLA010000150.1 GCA_947369305.1 uncultured Clostridia bacterium | reverse complement strand
TAGATACAATTGCGACTGAGAATTCATATAATACCGTACTGTTAAATGCGACTTACAATGCCATGTCTGCTTTTGAAATTAATACGGCAAATGAAAAATTATCTAGTGTTGCAGACTCTATGAGAAGTATTGTACTTGCATCCAACAACACTTTTCTAAATACTCTAGCAACAGATCTAGGTATTTCTAATGCCAACAAGGAATATCTACAACCGTATATTCCAGCAGTTTTGTATACGATGTATGATGGATATTATATTTATGCTCCAACAGAGACACTAGAGATAGCAGAAGATGTAGAAGTTGGAAAAGATGGATTGATTACTACGAAAGGATATTTGTCAGTTGGAGATAAAAAAGTAAATAATACTTCGGGTAGTCAATATCAATATCAATTAGGTAATGGAGTAGCGCTAGAGAATGGCGGAGGAATTAGTGATGGTGATGATTTTGGTGATATTTTATATAAAGAGCAATATGAACCAAATAATAATCCATATAAATATGCAGAAAATGGAAAATACACTTTTACTTCTGATCCAGCTAAAGCTCAAAAAAACACTGACTACATTCTAAAATCCTATGTCCAATATTCTGCAAGATATAAAAAGGATAATCCAGATAGAGTAGGAAAAGATGTTACAATCAATTATACCTTAGATAATTATTTGAATATTGCAGGAAAGGTGAATGGTGTTTATTATACAAAAACTGGGTATTTAATAGAAAAAAAATTGGTAAAATCTGCAAAAATAAATGAAGCGAATTTTGACCTCGATAAAAATAATGAAGACGATGCCGAAAACAGAATTTTAGGGGTAAAAACAAATGCGAATGAAACAACAAAAGATGCAGCCAATAAAGTATATGTTGAGATAGGAGAGGATGAATTACCTATTGAAGCTAAATGGGATATTATAACAGATGCTTTGCAAAAAATGGGTTATTATAAAGATGGTGGGCAAACTGGTACAGGTTATGCTAATATCAGAACAATTACCGAGGCAGAAACTTATTTAGAAAGAGCTTATCAAGAAAATAAAGATAAAACTCAAGTTCAAAACTTAGAATATGAAATCCAAAAATATAAAGCCGTTGCTTATTATGTAAGTTCAGCATGTTTTTCGAATTGGGTATATGATAAATTGGGAGATTTGACATACCAAAATATACAAGATAATGCAGTTCAAGGTTATTATTTAGATGAAAATGGAAATTTAAAAGATAGCTATGAAACTACTTCAGGTGTCGGAAAAACGGATTTATATTATAGCTTTGAAAACAATACAACTCAAATTTTTGACGAAAATCAAGATCCAGAAGACACCAAATCCAACTTCAATACCCACAAAATGGAAGTCATTAAAAACTCAATCAAATACAATTTGAATTTATCGATGTCCGCCTACCACAACATCTACAGCGAATACGAAGCCAGTATGCCAGTTTTACTAGATGAGGAATGGGACAAAATTCTAAGTAATATTTCCATTGTTTCTTTTATGCAAGGTTGGGATTGCGGTTTACACATATACAATAATTATCAAATTGTTTCAAGCACCAATAATGAATTAACGGTAACACCAAGTGAAATTTACTATGTAAAAAAAGAAGAGTTCGACAATCAACAAGGAAGTTACCACAGAATTGATTGCCCGTATTTATCAGAAAATAATGATGATGATGCTTATATTGCTTTTAAATCCAAAGAAGTAAAGTATGATAAAGTTTACGATAAGGCATCAGATGGATATCAATTTGACCATAAAAATTTAGCATGTTATACGTGTATTAATACAAATAATTATGATAGTTTATTTGCAGATCCACAAAATACACAATACTATGAAAAAATTAACTCATTAAAGAAAAGTTTAGAGAATAATAATGATACCAGTGTAGCAAAAAAAAGAGCTGCTTATATTGGGCTTGCTAAAGAAAGACAAAATATTTATAAAACAAATGCTTTGCCAGTTTCAGAAGGGTATAAGGTTTTTAATAATAATAATGCTGGTTGGAATAGTTCAAATGATGGAAAAGGACAAATTAATAATATTAATTTATCAGAATTATCAGAATTGCAAATTACGTTAAAAGTCACAAAGAATCAAGTCGGAAGTGGAAGTGTAATGCCAGTGTGGAGTTTTAACATAGAAGAAACTGGAGGAAATAATGGGACAAACCAAGATATTCGTTTAACACAAACGACACCGCAAACACTCATAATAGATGTAACAAACTGGACAGGAAATGGAATAAAAATTGAACCCAATAATTTACCAAGTAACTACGAAATTCAGTACAAAATTGAAAGCATAAAAGCAATCTATAAATAAAAAATAAAAAGCAGGAATTTAAATTTCTGCTTTTTAAATATTTTTATCAAAACTGGTTATCCTAATCTTATGAAAAATTTAAAAATGATAATTACTTTATTTATTTTAATCATAATTTATTTATATGTGGCAAATATCACATTAATTCCTAACCAAATTATTCTTTTGGAAAACGAGAATTATAAAATAAAAAAATTCATAGGAGTAGATACAATAGAAACAGTCAGTACCTCAACAGATAATGGAAATACGTTAAATGTCGATGTTACTTTGTTTGGACAAAAAGTCAAAGAAGTAACGATTGACACAATTGAAAATTTAGAAGTAGTGCCAATTGGCAAAATTATTGGCTTGAAGTTATACACAAATGGTGTTTTAATTGTGGGTATGTCTGAGATTGAAAATATGGAAAATAAATTAGTTAGTCCTTTTGAAGGCTGCAATATTCAAGAAGGTGACACCATTGTCAAGGTCAATGAAACAGAAATTGAAACCATTGACAATCTAAAAAACGTTGTCAATAACAGCAATGGCGAAAATGTTTTGTTAACATTAGTACGAGATGGTACCATTGTTACTTCTAATATTACACCAGCTCAAACAGAAAGTGACGAATATAAATTGGGCTTATGGGTAAAAGATGCGGCAACAGGTGTCGGTACAATCACCTACTACGAAAAAAACACAGGGAATTTTGCTGCTTTAGGACATGGAATTGTGGATAGTGATACCGACAAACTAATTGACATTGATTCGGGAGAAGTTGTTACATCAGATGTTATGGCGATTACAAAAGCCGACATTAATAGTCCCGGCGAAATCAGGGGAACCATTATCA
>CANBLA010000149.1 GCA_947369305.1 uncultured Clostridia bacterium | reverse complement strand
GATAGGTGCCAGTGACTGGAGTTCAGACGTGTGCTCTTCCGATCTTATCAACATCGCCTCTTTTTATTCTTTCAACCTTGTTTGAAAGAAGTTTTCCATCAACTAAAACTTGAATTTTTACATTAGTATCATTCGAAACTGCCCAACCTACAATTTTTGCTTTATCTTCATCTGGTTTGATAAAATTTTGATTATACGATGGATTTTCCAAATACATCGTTCCTTGATATTTCTTATTCTCTACTTGCAAATTAGTTTCAAAAGCAACGATTAAATCCCCAAATCTTGAAAATTCCTCCACTCGGATCTTATGATTTCCTGCATTTAGATTGCTAATGTCAATTTCTCCCAAAAATCCTGCATTTGGTGTTAAATTTGCTCCTCCATAGTTTGGTGAAATAACTTTATCAACATCGCCTCTTTTAGTTCTTGAAACATTGTTTAAAACTACATTTCCATCCACTAAAATTCTTATTTTTGCATTCGCATCATTTGAAACTGCCCAACCTTGAATTTTGACTTTGCTTATATCTGGTCTCATAAAAATTTGATTGTAGCTTGGAGTATCAATATACATGGTTCCTTGATATTTCTTATTTTTTACTTGCAAATTAGTTTCAAAAGCAACGATTAAATCCCCAAATCTTGAAAACTCTTCCACTCGGATCTTATGATTTCCTGCATTTAGATTGCTAATGTCAATTTCTCCCAAAAATCCTGCATTTGGTGTTAAATTTGCTCCTCCATAGTTTGGTGAAATAACTTTATCAACATCGCCTCTTTTAGTTCTTGAAACATTGTTTAAAACTACATTTCCATCCACTAAAATTCTTATTTTTGCATTCGCATCATTTGAAACTGCCCAACCTTGAATTTTGACTTTGCTTATATCTGGTCTCATAAAACTTTGATTGTAGCTTGGAGTATCAATATACATGGTTCCTTGATATTTCGTCTTTTGAATATATATCTCTCTTTCAAAGGAAACCAGACATTCTCCATGCCTTGATATTTCTTCTATTCTGATTTTGTATTGTCCTTCTGCTAAATTATCAATATTAAGCTCAGTAGTAAATCCTGCATTTGGTGTTAAAGTAGTTCCACCATAGTTCGGTGAAATGAGTTTATCTACGTCCCCTCTTTTGATTCTTCCTATATTTTCTTGAACAATATTTCCATTAAGCAACATCCTTATGCTTGCATTTGCATCATTTGAAACCGCCCAACCCTCAATCTTGATTTTATTTATATCTGGCTTCGTAAAACTTTGACTATTTTCTGGAGTATCTAAATACATCGTTGCTTGATATTTTATGTTTTCTTCTATTGGGCTAATCCTTGGTTCTAATAATGGTTCTGTTTCTTCCTTATTTTGGATTAAATTATTTTCTTCTATTTCTTCTTTTATTTCTTCTTTTGTAATTTCATTTTTAAGTATATCTTCTAACTTTTCATTACATTCCACCATCTCATTCGTCATAGCTTGAGCATGGCTAAAAATAATCCCTGTAAAAAAAATAAAAGATATAATACATCTTAAAATTTTGGTTCTCATTGTACCTCCGATTCTTCCAATTAAAACCTTACAAAAATTTTAAAAATTATATCTTTTATAAAACTACCTTATATTTTTCTTATATCACAAATATTTATTTTTGTAAATATGAAATCTCTCTTTTTTGCAATTTTTTATTTATCAAAATAAGTAAATATTTTATCACATTGCTCTACAATTATTTTTGTATCATTTTCAAAAATATTTTCTCTCACAACCGATTTTGATTTATTTTCTAAAATTATTCTTAAAAGTTCAAACACTCTTATAACATAATGTCTAAATTCATAAGAATCTTGTACTTTCGTAAACTCAATTGTTCCAATCAATGCAAAAGAATGATCAAAAAAATCCAAAACATATTCCAATAATTCTGTTTCCATACTAGGATTATTGGTTTGATAATAGAACTTTAAATTTTCTTTATAAAAAGTATATATTTCATCAAAATTTACTTTTTCTTTTCGGCTTTCCAAATACAATTTTGTCGTATACAAATAAAATGCCTTTGCAAAGCAATAAACAAGTGTTTTGTCTATACACTCATGATCTTTTAACTTTTCAATCATAGTATAAACGCTTTCTTCGCTCAAATCAAAAATATTCTCTGAAATTTCTTTTTCTGTTAATAAATTCATAAAAATCTCCCAAAACTATTGAAATATCAAATATCATGTGATATAATATTTGTGTTTTTTATGTAATCTATGATTACATTTACCCTTTCCACCAAATTAATATTGGTGTTAAAAAATAGATTTCTTTTATTGTAACTCGTTAACCTCAGCAACCATTGTAAAAAAACAATACATTAAAGGAGGAATTAAAATGACGGTTGAATTTTTAATTATTGGAATTGGTTTAGGTGTAGGCTTGGTATCAAGTGCCCTGACTTCACCTTTACTTTGGCGGAATTTACTCAAACGGAAATCAATAGTTGCAGATGCCGAACATAATGGCATTAAATTAACAGAATTTTCAAACTATGTAAGTTTCATATGCATTGAAATTGCCTTCATAGCTATTATTTGTATGATATCTTCATCTTGTTTCATACTCTGCCGTAGAATTTCCTTATTTTGCGGTGGAACTTTAGCAGCAGTCTTGTGTTTTGTTACACTCAAAACACTTCACCAATTTTGCTACTATAAAGAAAAAAACAAAAAAGTTGTCAAAATCTTATTTAGTATACTTGCCATCTATCTTGTTTTTTTTACTTACGACAATGTCATGTTTTCCAATGCACTTTCCAATATACAACTTGACAAAAAAAGTGACATAGTTACTCTTAGTAAAGAAATTTTGCCAGAAACATTAACAATATCAGCTGAAGATATGTTGAATCTTATGAATTCATCTACTACATCGACGTATTATAAGACCAATGGAAAATTAGTATCATACGCAGGCACGAACTATTTTATTATAATTGACAATGAAGGCATCGATTGGATTAAATGTGATAATCCTGATCCCTTTGCTACTCCTATGGAATTGTTGTTTAAAAATACAAAGGAATTAGGTCTCAGAATTAGTGATCAAAACAACATATATTTCGTTTATGCTTTGCTCAGTCAAAAATCTTTCTTGAAGATCGGAAGAGCACACGTCTGAACTCCAGTCACTGGCACCTAT
>CANBLA010000148.1 GCA_947369305.1 uncultured Clostridia bacterium | reverse complement strand
TAGGTTTTACACCTAGAACCAAACGTGTAATTGAAAATTCTTATGCCGAAGCCAAAAAAGTTGGTTCTAATTATATTGGAACAGAACATTTTATCATAGGAATTATGCGTGAATCAGATAGTATTGCTATGCGTATTATCAATAGTTTGAAGGTAAATTCGGAAAGTATTTATAATGATATTACAAAAATTATTAATGAATTTGATGTTTCTATAAATAGTACATCTTTCCATTCGGGAAAAGATTCAAGTAGTTATGCTTTAACACAAACATTAAATCAATTTAGTAACGATCTGACCAAAGAAGCCAGAGAAGGAAATTTAGATCCAGTAATTGGAAGAACCGTAGAAACAGAAAGAGTAATTGAAATTTTATCTAGAAGAACGAAAAATAATCCTTGTTTAATTGGTGAACCGGGTGTTGGAAAAACAGCGGTAATTGAAGGGCTAGCTCAAAAAATTGTGACACGGTAATATTCCTGAAATTTTGAAAAACAAAAGAGTTGTTTCATTAGATATCACATCCATGGTAGCCGGAGCTAAGTATCGAGGAGATTTTGAAGAACGCATCAAAAAAGCCTTAAATGAAGTCAAAAAAGCAGGTGATATTATTTTGTTTATTGATGAAATTCATACCATTGTTGGTGCAGGAGCAGCAGAAGGGGCAATCGATGCTGCTAATATTTTAAAACCGTTACTTGCAAGAGGTGAAATTCAAGTTGTAGGAACGACAACATTGAAGGAATATCGAAAATATATTGAAAAAGATTCGGCTTTAGAACGAAGGTTTCAACCAGTTGATATTGCAGAACCTAATTTGGAAGAATGTAAGAAAATTTTAAATGGATTGCGTGATAAATATGAGGCCCATCATAATGTTAAAATTACAGATGAGGCAATTGAAGGTGCTATTGAACTTTCCAATCGCTATATTAGTGATCGATTTTTGCCAGATAAAGCAATTGATTTAATAGACGAAGCTTCTAGTAAAGCACGCTTAAAATCGTTTATGGAGCCAGAAAATTTAAAAGATTTAGAAAAGCAAATCGAGAAAATTGATATCGAAAAAGAGTCTGCTATTACCTTACAAAATTTTGAAGAAGCTGCAAAACTGCGTGATGAATCACTTAAAATAAAAGATAATTTAGAAAATGAAAAGGAGCAATGGAGAAATGAAACCAGCCAAAAAATTATTACGATTGGATTGACTGAGATTGCAGAGGTTGTGAGCAGATGGACTGGAATTCCAGTAACCAAAATCAATCAAGATGAAAATACAAAATTAAAGAATTTAGAGAATATTTTGCAAAAAAGGGTTGTTGGACAAAATGAGGCGATTACAGCAGTTTCTAAAGCGATTCGAAGAAGTAGAGTTGGATTAAAAGATCCTAATAGACCAATTGGTTCTTTCTTGTTTTTAGGACCAACAGGTGTTGGAAAAACAGAGCTTACAAAAACACTAGCTGATGTATTATTTGAAAATGAAAATGCTATGGTTCGTTTGGATATGTCAGAATATATGGAAGCTCATAGTATTTCTAAAATGATTGGTTCACCGCCAGGTTATGTTGGATATGATGAAGCTGGATGGTTAACAGAAAAGATAAGAAAACATCCATATTCTGTTATTTTGTTTGATGAAATTGAAAAAGCCCATCCTGATATTATGAATCTATTACTTCAAATATTGGAAGATGGACGTTTGACAGATAATCAAGGAAGAACAGTAGATTTTAAGAATACAGTAATTATTATGACTTCCAATATTGGTGCACGATTGATTACAGAGAAAAAGACAATAGGTTTTGATGCCAAAGATGAAAATTTAAACAACAATTATGAAACCATTAAAAAAGATGTCTTAAATGAAACAAAAATAGCATTTAAACCAGAGTTTTTAAATCGTATTGATGAATTAATCGTTTTTCATAAATTGACAAAAAATGATTTAAAACAAATTACAGATATTATGCTTGAGAAAGTAAAAAAACGTATGAAAAAACAAGATATTGATTTAGAAATTATGGAAAGTGCAAAAGAAATTATTATACAAAATGGTACTGATTACAAATATGGAGCAAGACCACTTCGTAGAACGATTCAAAGTTTGGTGGAAGATAAAGTAGCAGAGAGAATTTTGGAAGGTGACTTAAAAAATGGAAGAAAAATTGTTTTGCATGGGAAAGAAGGAAAAATTTTTGTAGAAACTTAAGTTGATAAAAACCTTAAGTGGGCTGTCACTTAAGGTTTTTTTATTGCTTATGTAAAAAATCTATTTTTTTGTGATATATTATGTGAATACGCCAAACTTTAGGGAGTTTTTGCTATAAAATGCTTGCAATATATTTTGGGTTATTGTATAATAGAAAAGAAGATAATTTGCGGGTATAATTTAGTGGTAGAATGTCATGCTTCCGACCTGATAGCGCGAGTTCGATTCTCGCTACCCGCTCCAATAACGTTTCTGTTCGAACTTTATAAAATAGATAGATACAAATATCATTCTGGAAAGGATGGTATTTTTTTGTTTTGAGGAAATTATTGCCTCGTAGAGCTCCCGAGTTATGATGGTATGTCATAACTCATAGGGGAGAACGCTTTAGTTAAGTACACTAAATAATTCTCCCCATAGATATAGCTTAAATTCTAATAATTAAGCTGATATTCTTTTATTTATCATTTTTTCAATTACCATTGTCATATCTTCCAAACTTACTGGAAAAGAAATAATACCAACACCTCTATAATATATATCTATTTCTTGAACTTTTTTACCATTAACTTTTTCTGCTTGATGAACTAATATTTTTTCTATCAGCTCGTTTAGTATTTCTGGTGTTAGTTCAGTTATCTCAGTATATTTTTTAACATTAGATATAAATTGTGTTAAATCAGCTGTTTTCTTTTCGGTATTGTTGATTTCCTTTGATAATTGCTCAATTTTTATTTTTAGTTCTTGTTGTTCCTTATCATAATTAGAAGATAAGTTTCTAAATCTTTCATCTGTTATCTTTCCAGATATATTATCTTCGTAAATGTGCATAAACAAGTTATCAATTTCAATTATTCGTTTCTTTGCTTGTTCAAGTTCCTTCTTGTTTTTAGCAATTTGTTTTAACTCATCTTGTGAAGATTTTTGTAATTGTTCTTTTATAAATAAATCTTCAAAATTTTTCATATAAGCAACTACTTTT
>CANBLA010000147.1 GCA_947369305.1 uncultured Clostridia bacterium | reverse complement strand
TTGGCAATTTGTAATACTTTTTCACTACTTACCGTAAACTTATAAACCATGATTTAAGCTCCTCTTTTTTTCTTTCTATTAGTAATTTTTTCCAGATTAGTAATAATCTATTCAAAAAATAATAAAAAAGACGGATTCTAAAATCCGTCTTTCAAAATTTTACTATTCCACACTACGATTTGCAATTTCAATTGCTTTTGTTACAATATTACCACAAGTTTTTGATGGTACATTTCCCCATCCTCCGTCTTTTTTAACTTGTTCATAAACACCTAATTCTTTTGCAATTTCGTATTTTAACTTTTCAGATATTAACTTGCTATTGCTAGACATTTTCTAATACCTCCAATTTCGAGAGAAAGATTGAGATAACAAAAATACTTATTTTTATTATCTCTTTTTCTCTTATATTTATTATTTACAAAAAACCAAAAATAAATTTTCAATTTTTTCCAAATTCATCTTTTTACGTAATTCTGCTCTTTTAATTTTTTATAACAAATAAACCATCCATTAAAAATCGATGGTTTATTATTTTTAATATTTCCTTACAATTATTTTCGAATTGCCAATATTTTAAATTTTAAAACTCCAACGGGTGCTTGTACATCTACAACATCTTTTACTTTTCTGCCAAGCAAAGCAACACCAATTGGTGATTCATTCGAAATTTTGTTTTGTGCCAAATCTACTTCTGTTGAACCAACAATCGTATATTCCACTTCTTCATTAAATTCCATATCTAATACTTTTACTACATTTCCAACTTGAACCGTTTTTGTATCAATTTCTGATTCATCAATGATTTTGGCATATTTTAATTTATTTTCTAATTCTGCAATTTTCATTTCATTTTGCGCTTGTGCATTTTTTGCTTCGTCGTATTCTGAATTTTCCGACAAATCCCCAAAACCTAATGCTACCTTAATTCTTTCTGCAATTTCATATCTCGTTTCTGTTTTTAATTTCTCTAATTCTTTTTCTAAATTATCATATCCTTCTTGTGTAAGTAAAAATTCTTTTTCTCCCATTTTTTTCCTCCTTATGGTCTCCTTGTTTGGATACTATCATAAGATTAAATCGTCATTTTGTCAAGGGTTTTTGGTAAATTTAAATTTGGATTCGTTAAAAGCTTTTGATTAGAATCCTTCAAATAGAGTATTTTCGCATCATCTCCAAGCAATTCTTTTTTGATATTTTGATAGCTTGTTTTTTTATAAATAAAACTTTCGTACAAAATACTACTATTAAATCCTTCTAAAACTTCCAAATATCCTACATATTTTTCTGGCATATCAATTCCTAAAAAAATAATATTTCTTTGATTTAAATCTTTTCCATCCAACTGCATATTTTTTCCCACATTAATAAAATATGCAGTTTTGGCAAAAATACACTTTTCAAAATCCCTTTTGGGAAAGTCAAAATTAATCACAATATTGGATTTACAAGCCACTCTTTTATAATTTTTTGAAACATTCAAAACAATGCCATTTGTCTGATAAACTTCTTCTTCTAGCTTTTGAAATTGTTTGGTTTGATTTGTTAAAATATTGCAAATTTTTACCTTCACACAAATTTCCTTAATCTTTTCTACAATTGTTTCATCTAACGTATGACACAAAATTGTTATTTCTTGATTGACCAATACTTCATCTTTTGCCATTACAAGATACTCCAAAACTTGGTCAACCATATTCTTAAAGAGCCATTTTCCATCCATTACTTTCAAATTATTCTCTTTAGCAAATTTTATAAATTCTTTCTCTTTTCGCAGATTATCAGACACACAAACATTTTTCCAACATCGAATATTAGCTACATTCTTTAGTTTTCTCAATACTTTTTGATTCCATTGAGGAAGAATAATAAAATCCACATTTTCAAGCTTTTCTATTTTAAATTTGCCATTTCGACATTTGGATTTAAAGCTCATTTTTCGAATGCTTTTTGGCAAATTACTATTTTCCATAAACTTGTCCATATTATTTTCCAATTTGATATAAACCACAAAATCACCTCTTTTATTTATATATGAGGTGATTTTTAAAATATTCCTATTTCTTATATTTTTCCCTATCAATTTTAACAATTCCTTTTGACTAGCTATCTTTTTCATTATTTTATTAAGGAAACATATCCATAAAATAAAAGAATCTAGCTAATTTAGCCAGATTCTTTTGTTTCACAGAGCAGTTTTTTTAATATTTGTTTCAAAACCATGGAATCCATAATTTGAAACAACAATGGATATTCTTCTTTCTCTAATTCTTGCAAATTCGATTTAGATAGTGGAGAAAAAGAATAAATTATTGTTGGAATTTTTATATTTCCATCTGCTAACTCCTTTATCATTTTAATACCAGTTCTTTCTCCTCTGCTTACTTGCTTTTCAGCAGAATAAGGAAAAACTATGTCGGTAATTAATAAATCCAGTTTTGTGCTTTTAGCCATTTTAATGGCTGTATCAGCATTTCTTGCAATAAAATACTCCTTTATTTCCATTTCTTCAAGAACATGAACGATTCTCCGTATTTTCTCATGATCGTCCTCTACCACCAATACTTTTTCTATTTTCATTTTTCCTCCTTCATAAGTATGTAGGTTTTCAAGTTTCAAAAAATCATATATTCTATATATCATATTTTAATAAATTATTCAATAAAATTAAAAAAATTCTTTAAGCCAAAATTTTTTTAATGTTCATACATGTTTCCAATATCGTTTCGATAATCTAAAACTTCATCAACCTCTTCTTTTATAGTATCATAAACTTGTTTTCTTATCTCGTCAAAATTCTCACCTGTCTTTTCAATGGCAAATAATCTGGAGTTGCTAACAGATGTATAGCGGTTTTCACCAATTTTTTTTGCATTTGCAAAATATAATTTCACCCCTTTATTTTCAATCTTCTCCTTATTTAGCATAAACTCTACTGGTGGAACATTGGATTTGACTGCATATTCTTTACTCACAATATACACCAAAAAACTATTTTTTCCATTAAATTTGCAGTTTTCTTTTGACAAATTTCTTTCAAATACTGCAGTTGATACCTCAGCAAATGGCGTTTCAAAAGAGTTGATAACATTCATGGCTTCTGGGTCACCAAAACGCGCATTAAATTCAATAAATTTGATACCTTCTTCAGTTTTGAAAAATCCACCATACAAAATTCCTGTAAATTCCTCTGAATCTTGATTTAAAT
>CANBLA010000146.1 GCA_947369305.1 uncultured Clostridia bacterium | reverse complement strand
TTTTCAAAAATATATCTGACTCCATAAAAAATAATCATTACAGCAATCATCTGACGAATAATATTATAACTAACTAAATAATAGGTCATATAAAAGATAAATAATGCAAATGTTATAGACATTCTGTCTCTAAAATACTCAATTGCTAAAAAAAATACAACCATTGTTATTACTGAATATGCAAAAAACATGGGTACTGAATTAGGCCAAACTAAATGAGATATTTCCATTATAAGAAGATTCAATGGTTCTTTTACAAAATAAGAAAATCCTTCTGAAAATTTATTTTGATAAAAATTCCCCTTATACTCAAAATAATCAATTCCGATACCATATCGTAAACCTGCTAAAATAACTACTGGTGCTATGATTAAAATCATCCATAAAAGTCGATTTTTACATTCTGCTTTATCCACTTTTTTTTCATAAATATAACACAAAACTAACGATATTGCAAACGCAAAACTATAAATAATCGTTGATACAATCATTTTTTCCTCTTTCTTATCTTACTTTTTTTACAAAATATTTGACTAGTAATAATATTTTTATCAAGCCTACAAACTTTAATTGAATTGCTTTCAAACATACTTTCTGATAGGTTGTCATATACTTAATTGCTTCATTTTGATAGACTTTTGGATATTTTTCTAGTGCATTTTCAATATGTTGCTTAATCTTATTTGACTTTACCTTTTTGGCAGTTAAAGTCATGGTTATTGCATACAAATATTCCTTCAAAAAAATAGCTTCTACTTCATGATAATATTCATTTTTTAATTTACTTTCTAACAATGCAAAGGCTTCTACAGCATATTGTTCATTTAGCAAATTACGATTATGCATCAGCGATTCTTCATTTTCTACATAATAATACATTGGTTTGTCACAATAGAAAATTGCTTCAGACACTGAAATTGCTAATTTGTTAAAAGGCATATCTTCATTTCTTTGTAAATTAGGAAACTCAATTTTATTGTCTTTTATATTTTTTAATAAATATGCTTTTCCCCATGTAGATCCATTCGAATATATGAGTGCATCGCTTTTTGAGACAATTCCTCTCTTTCCTTTGGTTAAAGATTTCTGTTTTAAAACATTATTTTTGGTTTTTAAAAAATAATCAAAAATAATAGCATCTACTTTTTCTTTTTCAAAAATATCATTTAAAACTTTTAACATATCCTCTTCAAAAAAATCGTCAGCATCTAAGAAAGTTACAAATTTACCTATCGCATTTTCAATCCCAATATTTCGCGTTCTTCCAGCGCCGAGATTTTTTTCATTTTGGATTAATTTCATTTTCAAACAACTTTCTTTTTCATATTGGATTAGTTTTTCAAATGAACCATCTGTTGAAACATCATCTATTATAATTACTTCAAAATCTTTAAATGCTTGATTTTCTAAGCTTTCTAAAGCCTTTTTCATTAAATTAAACCCATTAAAACATGGTATAATAATGGAAAATTTTGGCATATTTTTCTCCTATTTGATATATTCTGTATAATTTTTTTGTGTATCCCAAATCTCAGCATGAACACATTGCTGACGTTTTTCAAGTGGTGGTAACGTCATATAATCTCCATATGTTTTCTTCAAATAATTTTCAATATTAGTTGGTCCTAACAAAATCACATCTTCAAATTGATATTCAGCATAAGTATCATACCATTCTCTTTCAAAAACACATGTATCAAATTTCGCTCCAGTAATAAAAAAACAATACTGATAATCTTCTTGTAACGCATCATATTGATAAATTTTCTGATAAATGTAATTAGTCAGAATCTTTGTTGGCAATATTTTTAACATTTTCAAAACCAACTTTTGCTTTGTATTCTTCGGTTTCCAATTTCTTTGGCTCAATCCCACAATCGTTGCAAACTTCGAACCTAAAAATAGCTTTTTTTGCGCTAATCGATTGGTTGGACATTTATGTAAAATAAAAATATCAATATAAATTCCTTGATGAATTTCTTTATTATTTCGAAATTGCGGTTCAATTAAAGTAGTCCCATTCATGCGAACTTTAGCATATTCTAAATAATTTTCTACCGCCTTCCATTCCTGCAAATAAAATTTTTCTCGAGACTGCTCATAAAAAACTTTTTTAAACTTTTCATAATTTTCTGGGGTCATAAAAATATCTAAATCATCATCCCATGGAATAAAACCTTTATGCCTTACAGCTCCTAATGCTGTTCCTGCCGTAATATAATAAACAATTCCATTCGCCCTACAAATTTTATCCACAAACTTTATAATTTCAAGAATTTTATTTTGTACTTTTCTTACTTCACTTCCCAAACTACTTTACTCCTTTTCTTGCAAACTTTTTAAACACCAATGCTCTAAACTTATTCGGCATTAATACCTGTAACACAAATCTCAAAAAAACATTTGAAAGATATTTTGAAAAACTTATGATTTTATGAGTCAGCATATATTTTTGGATCCCAGCCTCACTCTTAAAATAGGAAAATCCACCTCTTCTTTGATACATTTCTTCTCCTACTCTCACATATACGAGTGTATCTTCCAAATTCTTGAATTGGCAATTTGACAAATACATTCTCAACCACAAATAATAATCCTCATTAAAATGCCATTCCACATAACCACCCACTTTTTCTACTTCTTCTTTACGGAACATAACTGTCATGTGATTAAATGGACATCTTGATTTTATATATTGCTTTATTTCTTCATGCTCTGATGGGACTTTTCGAACCCCTATTACATTCTTAATTTCCCCCATAAACTCTTCAATCTGTCCACCAACAATACTCAAACTTTTCTCTTCTTGAAATGCCTTTATTTGCTTTTCAAATCTATCTTCCACACTAATATCGTCTGCATCCATACGTGCCACAAAATCATACGAACAATGATTTAATCCAACTTCTAATGCATTTCCCAAACCCAAATTTTCTTCCAAAAAAACAAGTTTAAAGCACTTAATTTTTGTTTCATAATTTTGCAACAATTGGACAATTTCCGTTTCAACAGGTCCATCCACTACAACTACAATTTCGTTTGGCTTGACAGTTTGTTTTAAAATACTTTCAATCGCTGCTTTCAAAAATTCCAATTTATCATTTTTATAGACAGACATTAAAACAGAAAAGTTCATTCATCTTCCTCCGTTATTCAATATTTCAATTGCTTGTACTTGTTTTTTTTCATATTCTTCTTTTGTAATTTGTTT
>CANBLA010000145.1 GCA_947369305.1 uncultured Clostridia bacterium | reverse complement strand
AATTGCGAATGGCGCCTAAATAATTGCCAAGTGTTAAATTACCAGTGGCTTGAATGCCACTTAATATTACTTTTTTGTCCATTCTTTCATCTCCTTAAAATAATGGTAATATTATATCGCATTTTATTACGCTTTGCAAGGCTAAATAGAAAAAAAGCAAATAAAATAGCTTTTACACTACTTTATTTGCCAAAGTTACTTCCAAAGTCATTTCTTTTCCATTTCTTTCTGTGTATAATAAAATTCTATCTCCCGGCATTTTACCATAAATGTATTTTTTTAAATCGTTCATTTTACTAATTTTCGTGTCATCAATTTTAGTAATAATATCACCTTCTTTAATATCTAAACCATTTAATGGTCCATCTGGAACAATTTGCGCAACATAAATTCCATTTTCAATTTCTAGATTTGAATCTAAATACGGAATAGCTTCTTTATCATATCCATAAATGCCAAGCCAAGCTTCATCAAATTTGCCTTCACTAATTAGTTTATTAATGATTGGTTTAATAATATTAATTGGAACCGCAAATCCAATTCCTTCTGCATTGCTGATTTTTACAGAATTAATACCAATTAATTGCCCCGTGGTGTTGATTAGTGCACCTCCGCTATTACCTTCATTTATAGTTGCATCTGTTTGAATTAAATCTTCCATATAAACATTTTGGGTTTCGTCTTCAATTTTTATCGTACGATTTAAACTACTTATAATTCCTTTTGTTATTGTTTTTTGGAATTCTAATCCAAGTGGATTTCCAATGGCATAAACATCGTCTGCAAGATGAATGTTATCAGAATCTCCAAGCTCCAGATAATCCAGGTTTGCTTTATTAATTTTGACAATTGCCAAATCAATATTGCTATCTGACCAAACAACATTCCCATCATATATTTTTCCATCTTCTAATGTAACATAGCAATTACTAAATTTATTTCCTGAAACATGCTGATTTGTCAAAATATAGCCATTATCTGTAATGACAACACCACTTCCCAAACCAAGTTTCTGCTCTGCATTGCTTACAAAAACGGAACTTCCACTTTGTTTTAATTTAGAAATTCCAACAATTGATTTTACTGAGTCGGCAATATGACTTACGTTTGTAGTTTCCTTTTTTTCAATTTGTGTGTTTTCTTCGAAATTTACTTTTTGTGCCTCATATTGTGTTACTAAACTAGCTTCATTTACTTCACTTCGTAAGATTAGAACAAATAATAATGTGATTATTACAACCATTAAACAATACATAATCAAGCGTTCTCGATTCTTCTTTTTCTCCTCATAATACATCTACTTCCCTCCTCATTTGAGGATATTTTTTCCAAAATTAGTTTTTTTATACATATTTTAATATTTTTTGAAATAAGACTTGATTTTTTTATTTTTTTTGTATAGTATATAATTAAATTTATGTTTGTAAAGGAAGTTAAAATGATGAAAAAATTATATAATTTAAGTGCACCACAAAAGTCAATTCTCTTAACAGAGCAATTTTATCATGGTAGTAGCATTAATAACATTGGTGGAGGCATCATTGTACATGAGCCTTTAGACTTCGATTTATTTAAAAAAGCAATCCAAAATTTTGTAAAATACAATGATAGTTTTAGGATTCGTTTAGAACAAACTAATTCTGATGTAAAACAATATTTCGAAGATTTTTCAGAATTCGATATTCCTATTGTTGATCTAAATTCTGAAGAAGAAGTTTTTGATTTAGATAAAAAAATATTAAGCAAGCCACTTCGCATCTTTGAAGAAGCTCTTTTTGAATTTATCATTTTTAGATTTCCAAATCAACATGGTGGATATGTTGTCAATATGCACCACATTATTTCTGATGCTTGGACATCTGGTTTATTATGCAGAAAAATTATGCATGAATATGCAAGTTTATTGACCGGTTCAAACTACTTGTGTAGTTCTGATTTATCTTACATAAACTATCTAGAAACAGAAAAAAAATATTTCTCAAGTTCTAAATTTGAAAAAGATAAAAACTTTTGGGCTGAAAAATTCTCAACTATTCCAAATGCTGTTTCTATTCCTTCTATTTCAGACACTTCAAGTGACTTTTCTTGCAAAGGAAACCGAAGCTCATTTATTATTTCCAAAAAAGAAATGCAAGAAATTACTGCTTATTGTACAAAACATTCTATATCAGTTTTTAACTTTTTTATGGCAATTTTGTCTACTTATATTTCTAAAATTAATGATGTCTATGACTTTGTTATTGGAACACCCATCTTAAACAGAGCAAATGTAAATGAGAAAAATACTGCTGGTATGTTCATTAATATTGCTCCTTTACGTGTTCATTTTGAAAACCAAAATACTTTTACTGATTTAATTTACTCCATTGCTAAAGAATCTATGGGATTATTACGTCACCAAAAATATCCTTATCAAAAAATTCTTGAAGATTTAAGAAAATCAGACTCTTCTATTCCAAATTTATACAATATCGTACTATCTTATCAAATTACACGTTCGAATAATGAATGTGATATTTCTTACGACACACGTTGGTCTTTTAATGGCTGTACTGCCGATGATATAGATATTCATCTATATGATATGGATGAGCAAGGCTTTTTAAATGTAGCTTATGATTATAAAACAAGCAAATACAATTATTTAGATATTGAAAATGTTCACAAACGTTTAATGCATATGATTAAACAAGTTTTAAAAAATGAAACAATTGCAATAAAGGATATTGAAATTGTTACACCTGAAGAAAAACGTAAAATTTTGGTTGAATTTAATCATACAGAAATTGATTATCCAAAAGATAAAACAATTGTGGATTTGTTCGAAGAACAAGCAAAAAAAACGCCTGATAATGTAGCTCTTGTTTTTGGAAATGAAAAATTGACTTATCGTGAATTAAATGAGAAGGCAAACAGTCTGGCTACTTATTTATTGGATTACGATAAAAATCACCATGAAATCATTGGTGTTTTAATCAATCGATCTTTAGAAATGATTGTCGCAATTTTAGCCGTATTAAAGGCTGGAAAAGCTTATATTCCAATCGATCCTCAGTATCCGACTGAACGAATTGAATATATGTTGCAAAACAGTAACTGTCATTTATTATTATCCTCGAAAAAAATAATAGAAAAAACAAAGGTATCAACTGATTATATTGACATTTTATTAACCAATAAAAAAATTTATGATACCCCTTGCGACAATTTAAATCTTAAAATAAAAGAAGAAGATTTAGCTTACATCATCT
>CANBLA010000144.1 GCA_947369305.1 uncultured Clostridia bacterium | reverse complement strand
ATGCCAAGAAACGCATCTACACATGCTTGTGGCGTTGTTATCACAAAAAATCCAGTCGATACCTATGTGCCATTATACGTCAATGACGGTACCCCAGTTGCCCAATACACCATGACATTACTAGAAGAATTAGGTTTACTAAAAATGGACTTTTTAGGACTTAGAACCTTAACCGTAATCGAAGATTGCAGACAACTGGTCAAAAAAAATCGAGGAATCAATGTCCTATTTGACGAAGCCATGAATGACCCCAAAGTCTACAAACTTTGGCAAGAAGGCAACACATTCGGAATTTTCCAATTTGAAAGCGCAGGCATGACATCATTTATGAAAGAACTAAAACCAGATTGTTTAGAAGACATTATTGCTGGTGTTTCACTGTATCGTCCCGGTCCGATGGATCAGATTCCGCGTTACATTAAAGGAAAGCTAAATCCCGGTCATAACGAATACACCCATCCAGCGTTAGAGCCAATTTTGAATGTCACCTATGGTTGTATGGTATATCAAGAACAAGTTATGCAAATTGTACGTGATTTGGCGGGATATTCTTTAAGCCGTGCAGATTTAGTGCGTCGTGCTATGGGAAAGAAAAAGTTAGATGTGATGGCAAAAGAAAGAGAAGTTTTCATTCATGGACAAACCGATGAAAAGGGAGAAATCATAGTTCCCGGCTGTGTTCGAAATGGCATTGACGCCGATTCTGCGAATCAAATATTTGACGAGATGATTGAATTTGCCAAATATGCTTTCAACAAATCCCATGCTGCTGCCTATGCCGTTGTTTCTTACAGAACAGCTTATTTGAAGGCATATTATAAAGAAGAATTAATGGCAGCAACCTTAAATAGTTTTTTGGGAAATTTAGACAAAATTCCAATTTATATTAATGACTGCAAAAAAATGAACATTGGAATTTTGCCACCCAATATTAACAAAAGTGAAACCAAGTTTACAGTAGATGACAATCAAATCCGTTTTGGGCTTCGGAAGCATCAAAAATGTGGGTATTCCAGCTGTTAATAGCATTGTAGAAGAACGAAATCAAAATGGCGAATTTGAAAATTTTACTTCCTTTTGTGAAAGAATTAAAGACAAAAGCATCAATAAAAAATGCATCGAAAGCTTGATAAAAGCAGGAAGTTTTGACGACTTCGGAAAAACACGAGCTACCCTTTTGGCATCTTTTGAAAGCATTATTGATGTGATTAATAACGCAGACCGAAAAGTCATGGAAAATCAAGTTTCTATGTTTGACTTAATGGAAGAAAATGAAGAACCAATTGAAACCAAAAAATATACGTTTATCGAAAAAGAAGAGGTCGAAGAAAAAGAATTATTAAGTTTTGAAAAAGAAATGATTGGCATCTATATTTCAGGTCATCCATTGGAAAAATATCGTGATTTGATTGAAAAAACGACGAATATCAATACGCTAAATATGCTCAAAATCAACGAGGACATGGAAGAATATGGCAAAACCATTGAATATCGTGATAACCAAAATGTCAAATATGCAGGTGTGATTACCAAAATTAAAAAGAAATTCACGAAAAATAATACCATTATGGCATTTGTGACCATTGAAGATTTGTATGGAAGTGTAGAACTGATTGTATTTGACCGTGTGTATCATGATTCGCAAAATTCGTTGCTAGAGGAAAATGTTGTTTTGGTGGAAGGACGCTTATCAATTCGTGAAGAAGAGCCAGTAAAAATTGTGGCAAGTAAGATTCAAGATTTAGATACTAATATTGAAATTCCAGAAAATTCGACTGGAAAAATTAATGGATTATTAATTGATATAACAAATCTACCGGAGGATATAAAAGAAAAGCTTCGCGGAGCGATTAAGTTTTTTGCAGGAGATAGAGCAAATGTAAGATTGGAAATTTCGCAAGAGGAAGAAATCAAGCCATGTGGCGCAATTTATATGACAAGTGAAATTTTAACGCAATTTGAAGAAATTGTAGGAAAAGAAAACATTGTTTTGAAGTAAAAAATGTTTAATGTAAAGCATAATTGCAAATTTAGTTGAAAAACACAAAAGGAAAAGAAAAGAGGTGCAATCATGGATTATTCAAATGTAAAGTTAGGGATGATAGATCGATTTAAAGTTTATTTAAAGAGAAGAGAAGCAGAGAAAACAGAGGATCAACGTCTAAAATATGAGCCAAATGATGATTATAATCCCGATTATTCGGAAGCAAAGAAATTAGAGCAGGAGTTATTAAATAAAAAAATAGCTAGATTAAAAGCTAGAGATGAAAAAAGGCAAGCAAAATTAAATAAAAGAAATCATGTTCAAATGTTATCAGAAGGCCAGCAGACTTATAAAGAAACACCAAATGAGATGGCACGATATGAGTTGAAGCAAACTCCAACCTATGAACCTCAAAAAGGAACTCTGGATTATGCTTTAGATCAGTATTTAAAAGCTGCTGTAGTTATGGCACAAGAGAAAGGGATTTATGATTCATATAGGATATTAACTAGTTTGGGATCTATATCTATTCAAGATCATGGCAATAATTTACAAAATGAAAATAATTTAATTCAGAATTTAGAAAATAGGCAAATGCAAGCAAAACAACGAAATCAACCAAGAGAGTTTAAACTACAAAGGCAATTAGAGGATCCATCTAAAGGAACTGACTTTTTTCATGTTAAAAAAAATGTTGATTTTTATCCTGAAAAAAGAATATATTTGAATTGTAAAAAAGAAAATATAGCAGTGTTAGCCTATAATTTAATGAATAATTTTGAAGATTTAGATTCTTACTATTTGAAATTTTCTTCGGATAAGCTGGCTGGAGAGAGAGCACGCGCTGATCAAATTGTTATTTATTTAAAGGATGATAAACAATTGATGGATATTGCTGCAAGAATTGAAAAAACAAAAGCAGAGTACCCACAATTATTTGAAATGTCTGAAAATATAAATCCATTTATGAAAAATTATGGTGGATATATCGCTTATGCAAATCAACCACTAAACCATGAAATAAATATAGAAGATAAACAAAATCAAACAAGTCAAAAATTGACTAAAAAACAAGCAATATATTATGATATGAAAGGTGGAAGTAAAATACTTCCAGTGACTTTTAATGACATGTTAGCTACAGCTTTAGAAGAATCTTTTGTAAATGGAGTAAATGGTATGCTAGACAATGATCCTAGTTTTGTTGAAATGGTTAAAGGAATGAGACTTGAAAAAGGAGCTTACAACAATTCGTCAGCTTATGTTATGGCTATTTTGC
>CANBLA010000143.1 GCA_947369305.1 uncultured Clostridia bacterium | reverse complement strand
CATAACATACCCTTTATACAAAATATTATCTGCCAAAAGAATCCCTCCGTCTTTAGCAAGTCGTATTCCCTCTTGCAAGAAAAATGGATATTTTCCTTTGTTGGCATCAATAAAAATAAGCTCATATTCTTCCTTTAATGTTGGTAAAATCTCTACAGCATTCCCTATCAAAATATTTATTTTATCTGAAATTCCTATATTTCTAATATTTTGAATTGCCTCTTTGGCTCTTGTCTCATCCAATTCAATTGTATCTACAACAGAATTTGGTGAAAAACGTACAAATTGACTAGCCGAATAGCCAACAGCTGTTCCAATCTCTAAAATTTTATGAGGTTTTTCTTTTTCTAAAATTTGCTTTATAACATCTAATGTTTCATCCATTATAATTGGTATGTGTTCTTCAATTGCTCTCTTTTTTAGTTTTTCTAATTCACTTAAGTTAAACATTTTTTCCTCCAAATCTCTATAAATATAATCCTTATAATAACATCCTTTCTCTTTCAATCGTAACTTCATCAAATTTCCTTTTTAAGAAATTCCTTAACAAATTCCCATCTATATTTTATAAAATATCCATTATTTACTAATTCATCAATTTCTGTCCAAGTTGCCCATTTTACATCTGAAACTTCATTTTCTTGAAGTTTCATTTTAGATATATCATAATTACAGTTTAAAATATATGTGTCAATCCATACATTTCCTGTTTTAAATTTTGTAATTAATTTTAAATCGCCAGTATTAATATCAATATCTAATTCCTCTTTTGCCTCTCTGGCAATCGTATCTATCGAACTTTCTCCTACTATAACAGATCCACCAGTCATAGCCCATACATTAGGTTCCAACTTTTTTTGCTTTGCCCTCTTTTGAATTAATATTTTTTTATCACTATTTATTATCCATACATCTGCCCCTAAATGATAAAAACCTTTTTCAAAAACTCTTGGATCATATTTTTCCATTATCTCTCCTGTTGCATTCCCTTTGTCGTCTAATACTTCCCATAATTCCATAACATTATTACCTTTCTAGATCTTAATCTCGTTATTATATATCCAAAATCCCCTTTTGTGTAATGATATTTGTAATAAAAAATACCATCCTTTTCAGAATGATATTTTATCAATCTATTCATTTTAGTTCAAACAGAAACATCTTTGGTGCGGATGAGAGGACTTGAACCCCCACGTCAAAGACACTAGATCCTAAGTCTAGCGCGTCTGCCAGTTTCGCCACATCCGCATACCAACAATTATTATATTATCACAATCTCCACTTATTTGTCAATACCTTAAAAAAATTTTATTCAATCACAGCTCCTACAATGCCTGCATCATTCTTTAATTCAGCTGTAACAATCAACGGTCGTTTTCCTCCATTAAAAATAGCTCCCTTTTCCTCTAGCTTTTCAATCCACTTTTTCCATATCCAATGTTGCTCATAATATGCAAAACTTCCACCAAAACAAATTACTTCTGGTTCAAAAATATCAATCAAATTTCCAATTCCAATTTTTAAATATTCTATAAATTCCTCGACTGCAGCTTCTACTTTTCTATCATTTTTAATAAGTAATTTTTCCCTTAAATATTGCCCTGAAATATCTCCCTCAATACCAAAAGCCTTCGTTACATTCATTTTCAATGCCTTAATGGAACTATACGTTTCAAAACATCCTCTTTTTCCACAACTACAAAGGTTTCCTTCTCGATTTAGCACCATATGTCCAAATTCAAAACCAGAATATCGTTTTGGCTCCAACAACTTACCATCAATAAACGCAGCACCACCAATTCCAGTACCAATATTGATAAAAACACAATCCTTATAAAGTTTCATCGCACCATACTTCTTTTCCGCAAGTGCTGCACATTTTCCATCATTTCTAATTTGCAAAGGATTTTTGTATATTTTACGTAATTCCGAAAGAATTGCAAAATTTTGAATTTTCAAATTGCCCGCCTTCACAATCATTCCATTTGAAATTGTTCCTGGAGCTGCAATTCCAATTAGTTCAATTGCTTCTAATTTTATATTATTTTCTTCTAATAAATCAGAAATCATCTGTTGGATTGAGTTTAGAATTGTCTTTTCTATATTTTCTCTCTCTTTCGGGGCAAAAATTTTCTCCTTACTTGCCACTATCTTTTGCTCTTCCACAAGTCCCATTCCAATATGACTCCCACCAATATCAATTCCTATTTTCATTTTTATTTCCTCACTTCAAATATTTGGTCCATCACTTTTCCATAAATTGTTTTCCCAATCTCATATCCATTCGGCATCAATTCGCAAAGCTTGCTAATCATCACATTTGCATTTACTTCCATAACAAAAACTTCTTTATTTTTAGTAACCATCACATCAATGGAAGCAAAATTCAAATCCATTACTTTTCCTACCTTTAAAGCAATATTTTCGATAACATCATAATATAAATCATTTTTATCTACCAGCAAAGGAATGGCGCCATTGCTCAAATTATGCTTCCAACCAACCATTACTTTTTCATCTTTAGCAGGAATATAGTCAAAATCTAAACCTTCCATTGGTTCCATTAAATACTTTAAATCTTTCTTAATGAGCTCTTGTAGGTCCAATTTTCCATCACCAATTACAAAAGGCTTTTGCTTTTTGTAAATATAAATTATTTCCCCATACAAAAATAAAACTCTATATTCATATTCAATATCCATAAAAGGGCATACAACTACAGATTCTATTCCTTTTTCAAACATATCCTTGACCAATTCAATCTTCTTTTGTTGATGATCAGACACATAAACATCTCTTCCTTCTGATGAATCACTCGCCTTAATTACTTGTTTTTTCTCGTTCTTTAAAACTTCATAATCGCGATTAATACATTCAACATTGGGCATTATTTTCTCATTAAATAATACTTTATGTTCAAGGATAGGAATTTTGTAATAATGCAATAACTCATACGTAGAATATTTATCTTTTGCCAATCTTACACTGGTCTGGTTATTTAAATAAAAATTATAATCAATTAGTTTTTTTACCCTATTTCCTTTTTTTAAAATTGAAATCCAATCATAGGAAATATCTACTTTTTCAATTCCCTTTTCTATACAAATTTCTTCTATGATTTTTTTTCTCATATTTTGTTTATCCATTTTATCACCTTTACGATTTTATTATAACATAAATATTTTAATAAGCAATAAAATTATGGCAATCACTTAAAAAATTTTAAGTGATTGCCATTAACTCTTTGGTCAAATTAGCCAAAATAATCA
>CANBLA010000142.1 GCA_947369305.1 uncultured Clostridia bacterium | reverse complement strand
GATTTATTAAACTACCAATTAAATGAAATAGAAGAAGCCAACTTGCAACCAAAGGAAGATGAGGAATTAGAAGAAAAACGAAAAATGATATTAGCTTCTGAGAAAATTGCAAATCACTTACAAGAAGCACGAAACCAAATCGAAAATCATTCGATTGATAGCTTAAATAATGCCATACGAGCATTAGAAAAAATTGAAACTTATAGTAGCACCTATTCTGATATTGTTACAAGACTAAAAAATAGCTACTATGAAGTTCAAGAGGCATCACGCGATTTATCGAACGAGGAAATTTATTTTAATGAAGAAGAACAAAATGAGCTTGAGCAAAGGCTAGATTGTATTAAATCCTTAAAAAGGAAATATGGTAATACAATTGAGCAAATTTTAGCATATCAAAATGAAATTCAAAAAGAAATTTTTGAGATTACGAATTTAGAAAGTTATATTAGCGAGTTAAAAAATAAATTGTCAAAAGTGGAAGCAAGTATGTTCGTTTTATGTGAAAAAATGAATGAAATTCGTCAAAAGTATGCGCTTAAGTTATCACAAGAAATTACAGAGCAATTGCATGATTTAGAAATGAAAAAGGCACAATTTAAAGTAAATGTTGAAAAAACAGAAGACGGAATGTTTAATCAAAATGGACAAAACAAAGTAGAATTTTTGATTTCAACCAATCAAGGAGATGAGAAAAAATCGCTTATTAGAATTGCATCAGGTGGTGAAATGTCAAGAGTTATGCTTGCTATCAAAACAGTACTTGCTGATATCGATCAAACACCAATTTTAGTATTTGATGAGATTGATACAGGAATTAGCGGACTTGCTGCTAATCGTACGGGTGAAAAAATGCAAAAAATTGCACATAATCATCAAGTTATTTGTATTACACATTTAGCTACAATTGCTGCAAAAGGTGATTATAATTACTATATTTTCAAAAGCAATGAAGAAAATACAACAAAAACGCATGTAAACCAGCTAAATGAAGAACAGACTATTCGTGAAATTGCCAGAATTGCCAATGGTGAAATCACAGAAACTTCACTTCAAAATGCCAAGGAAATGAGAAAATTTTCGAAGAAAATTGCTTAATATTATAAAAAGGAATAAAATAAGAATGAGAAATATCAAATTAACCATAGAATATCAAGGAAAAGATTTTGGTCGGTTGGCAAAAACAACCAAATAAACTAAATATTCAAGGAGAAATTGAGCGAGCCATTCATACAATAACAGGAGAAGAAATAGAGTTAATTGCTTCTGGCAGAACCGATAGTGGTGTGCATAGCTTAGGGCAAGTCGCTAACTTTAAAACCAATAGCAGTCTTCCTATTGAAAAATTTGCTGTAGCGATTAATTCTAAACTAAAAAAAAGTATTGTAATCAAAAAAGCAGAAGAAGTTTCAGAAAAATTTCATAGTAGATATTCAGTTCATTCTAAAAAATATCGTTATATTATTAATTATTCTCCTATGGGAACAGCAATCTATCGAGAATTAGAATATCAATTTCCATTTGCATTAAAGATAGAAAATATGCAAAGAGCTGCCCAATTTTTTGAAGGAGAACATGATTTTTCAGCTTTTAAAGCAAGTGGAACTAGTAGCAAAAATAGTATAAGAAAAATTTTCAAAGCAGAAGTACTTGAAAAAGATGAAAGAATTTACATCGAATTGACAGGAAATGGTTTTTTATACAACATGGTAAGAATTATAGCAGGAACGTTGCTAGATGTTGGAACAGGGAAACTGAAACCAGAAGATATTCCAGAAATTATTCGAAGCAAAGACCGAAAAAAAGCAGGAAAAACATTACCTGCGCTTGGATTATATTTGGTAGAAGTAAGCTATTAAAAATAAAATTTACATAAAAAATCACCGAAAATAAATATTTAGAATATTATAATACAAAAGGATTAATAAATTTAGGAGGTAAATGATTATGACTGACTTATTAATTGCTTTTGTCATTCCAATTTTGGTGATTATTGTAGCAGGTGTTTTACAAACACTAATAAAATGTCCTATTAAAGTTGCTGCACTAGTATTTGTAGTTGCGATAACAGTTGCTATTATCTTAGGTGGAACAACACTTTTGATTGTACTTGCATGGTTTTATACATTGTTAGCTTTTATTACAGCAATTGTAGTAAGTAGATTTTCAAGTTCTTGTACTAATTCCTGTAATTGTCATGACGAGGAGCATAATTGTGGTTGCCATAATAGCGATGATGATAGATGTGCTTGTAGCAATAATATGGCTCTTTTAAATGCAAGTAACAATAATACAGGAAATAATAATTGCGGATGTGGAAATAGGGGAGATTATAACATAGGAAATAACAACATCGGCAACTGCAACAGAGGCAATTGCAATCGAGGAAATTTCAATTTAGGAAACAATAACTTTGGCAACAACAATATTGGTGACAATAATAACTGCAATAATGAAAACAATAGAAATTGCAATGCCAATTCTTGTAGAAGATGTTCAAGATGTTGTAGAAACTAAAATATAAAAACAGTTTAGATGAATATAAATGCTAAACTGTTTTTATTTTATAAAATGATAACCTTCTTATTATATAAAATTATTTATTATAACCTAATTATAACACAACTTACATAAAATATCAAGAAAACATCAATTTCTTGCATAAAATTCCCATGATTTGCCACAATAGTTACGAGGTGATTTAAAATGGATTTTAGAACCGATATGGCGGTCGAAAGACGCGATTTATATCGTAAAGCAAATAATATTGAAAACGAGATTGACGGAATCGAATGTAACGAGGAAGAAATCGACGATATAAAAATTACGAGAGTAGCTATTACGAATAGCCAAGGCGAAGAAGCTTTGAAAAAGCCAATGGGAAATTATATTACCATTGATGTTAAAAAAATTAATAATATCGCAGTTGAAAAAGAAGACAAAATTGTAGAAGTAATTGGCAAAGAATTAGGCAATATTGTTGACAAACACATCAAAAAAGATGAAGAAATTATGATTGTTGGATTAGGAAATCTACATTCTACACCAGATAGTCTTGGTTCTCGTGTAGTTAATGAAGTGGAAATTACAAGACACATCAAAATTTATTTGCCACAATATATTGACGAAAATACCAGAAGTATTTCTGCGATTTCTCCCGGTGTTTTAGGAACCACAGGAATTGAAAGTGCCGAAATTATTCGCGGAATTATTGACAAAATTAAACCAAAAATGATTCTTGCCATTGACAGTTTATGTTCGAAAAATGTCAGCCGAATC
>CANBLA010000141.1 GCA_947369305.1 uncultured Clostridia bacterium | reverse complement strand
ACAAGGCCTTATAGGCCGATATGAAAATCCCCCAGTTATACTGGGGGATAATTATGCAATTTATTAAAGTATATCATAATTTTTATAAATTGCAGTACATTTATATAAAAAGTATAAGAGGATATTACAAAAATAATATCCTCTTAGCAAATTATCTGATAGTTTAATTTTTTAACAAGATCTTTAAAAGCTCTAAATGAACTTCGATTTCAAAATTAAAATATACTTTATCTCTTCCATACTTTTTTTAGCATCTCTGGCAATTCATCTACATGTTTCCCAATTAAGTCTTTATCAATATTAGCAAGATCATTAAGTTACATGAATATTCTACCATATTTTATATAATTTTTAAAGCTGAAGTGCCCCCCCAAAAGTTAGACAAAAAAGTAGGAGGTGTATTTTTAATAAAATATCGTTAAGAGAAACAGCATATGAATTTGATGTTGGAAGCGTGGGTACAATTATAAAATGGGATAAAAAAATACACCACAAAGCAGTGTATTTGGTGTGCCTGGAGGGATTCGAACCCCCGATCTGCAAGTTCGTAGCCTGCCATTCTATCCAGCTAAACTACAGGCACATATAAAATGTGTTTTTGGTATGAAATTATATTAAGGGGAATTTCAGGGGAAAACTTTTGAACTAATCCCTAGAAATCCCAAAATATCAATATTTATAAGTATGTGGGTGTGCGTTTCGTAGCCCGGTATTCTATCCAGCTAAACTACAGACGCATGACAAAGATATTATAACTGAATTTTGAGAAAAAGTCAATTGTTTTTAAAAATTAAATCAATTTTTGTAAAAAACTTCCTTTTTTCTTTCTAAAAATAACAAAAATAAAAATAGGAATAATTTGCAATTATTAATAAAAACATATATAAAACAATATAAAAATGAGATAAATTAATAAAATTGTAACACAAATGTAATATAATTTTTTTATAGATGAGGAAACCTTACAGAATAAATATGTTTAGGATTTTGTAAAAAAATTGGGATTTTGAAATTACAAAATGAAATTTTTGAAAAGACCTCAAAATACCTAATTTCAATGTTCGGAGTACATAAAATGTAAGCATTTGACATTACTTTTTTTAGTGGTAAAATAAACACATAACAAACAACAAAGATAATGTAAGGGGGATACATTTGATGAAAGTAATCAAAAGAGATGGAAGAAAAGTAGAATACGATAGTGACAAAATCGTTATTGCGATTAGCCAAGCCAACAAAGAAGTTGGAGGAAAAGACAAAATTTCAAGAGAGTCAATTGAATTTATTACAAAATACATTGAAAGTTTAAATAAATCAACCATGTCAGTCGAAGACATTCAAGATATTATTGAACGCAAATTAATGGAATTTGGGAAATTTACGTTAGCCAAAAAATACATTTTATATAGAGAAAAACACGATTTAATCCGTAAAGCAAATTCAACCGATGATAGCATTTTATCTCTAGTTCGAAATGCAAACAAAGAAACCATGGAAGAAAACAGCAACAAAAATGCAACATTAGTATCAACCCAAAGAGATTTAATTGCAGGCGAGTGTTCCAAAGACTTAGCAGACAGAGTGATGCTTCCAGAAAGAATTGTCAAGGCTCACAATGATGGCGTTTTGCATTTCCACGACAAAGATTATTTTGTGCAACCAATGCACAATTGCATGTTAGTCAACATTAAAGACATGTTAGATAACGGAACGGTTATGAATGGGAAAATGATTGAAAGTCCAAAAAGTTTCCAAGTAGCTTGCACCATTATGACACAAATCATTGCTGCAGTAGCTAGTAGCCAATATGGTGGACAATCTGTAGATATTCGCCACTTAGGAAAATATTTAAGAAAAACCTATGACAAAGCTTACAAAAAAAGTTTTTTAAGATACATTGAAAAAGGTTTAACCAAAGAAGAAGCAGACGAAAGAGCCAAAGAAGACGCCATGCTCAGAAGAGAAGAAGAATTAGCCTCTGGTGTGCAAACCATTCAATATCAAATCAATACCTTAATGACAACCAATGGGCAAAGTCCTTTTGTAACGATTTTCATGTTTTTAGACGAAAAAGATGAATACATTGAAGAAAATGCATTAATTATTGAAGAAATTTTAAAACAAAGATTACAAGGAATCAAAAACGAAAAAGGTGTTTATGTTACACCAGCTTTTCCTAAATTAATCTATGTTTTAGATGAAAACAACTGTTTGCAAGGTGGAAAATATGACTACTTGACAAGATTAGCAGTTGAATGTTCTTCAAAAAGATTATATCCAGACTATATTTCTGCCAAAATCATGCGCGAAAACTACGAAGGAAATGTATTTAGTCCAATGGGATGTCGCTCTTTCTTGTCACCTTGGAAAAACGAAAAAGGAGAATATGTTTTCGAATCTCGTTTCAATCAAGGTGTTGTGAGCATCAATTTGCCACAAATTGGAATTATAGCCAACGGAGACGAAAAGAAATTCTGGAAATTATTAGACGAAAGATTAGACTTATGTTTTGATGCATTAATGTGTAGACACAATGCACTTCTTCGGAACCATGTCAGATGCATCACCAATCCACTGGCAATATGGCGGAATTGCAAGACTTGCTAAAGGGGAAACAATTGATAAATTATTAAATAGCTGTTTTTCAACGATTTCTTTAGGTTATATTGGTTTATATGAAGTAACCAAATTAATGAAAGGGGTCAGCCATACAAAGCCAGAAGGGGAAGAATTTTCCGTTCGTTTAATGGAACACTTAAGGCAAACCACCGATAAATGGAAGCAAGAAACCGGCTTAGGTTTTGCACTATACGGAACACCAGCAGAAAGCCTATGCTACCGCTTTGCACGAATTGACAAAGAACGTTTTGGTGATATCGAAGACATCACAGACAAAGGCTATTATACCAATTCTTATCATGTTGATGTACGCGAAAAAATTAACGCATTTGACAAATTGAAATTCGAAAGCAAATATCAACCAATTTCTTCAGGTGGAGCGATTTCATATGTAGAAATACCAAATATGAAAAATAACTTAAAAGCCATGGAAGAAGTTGTAAAATTCATTTATGACAATATCCAATATGCGGAATTTAACACAAAATCAGATTATTGTCAATGTTGCGGATTCGATGGCGAAATCACCATCAACGAGCAATACGAATGGGAATGCCCAAACTGTGGCAACAAAGACCACAGCAAAATGAACGTAACCAGAAGAACATGTGGATATTTGGGGGAGAACTTCTGGAACGTCGGCAAAACCAAAGAAATAAAAAGTAGAGTACTACACTTATAA
>CANBLA010000140.1 GCA_947369305.1 uncultured Clostridia bacterium | reverse complement strand
ATATCATAATCATTAAGGAATTTCCACTCACGATGATCGCCAAATTCTCTTTGCCACCAGTCATTGTCATCTGGTGTATTGTTTCCAAAAACAATTTTTGTTGTACTGTTGGCAAGTAAGGTATTTTTAAAATCATCATTACCAAACTGAGATAAATTTTGTGCTGATATAATAGAGCCAACACGATATTTTCTATATAAAGTGAAAATATCTTCTGTTGCTTTACAGACAAATGGTGCAAATTCATCAATGTACAGAAAATGTGGAATTCTAGTTTTTTCAGTACCAGGTCTAGATAAAATAGAGTGTTGCATTAAAAGTAAAACAAATAGACCAAAAGCTTTATGAACAGTAGCTCCCAAATCTCCACGACGTGTACAAACAAGAACAATATCTCCATTTTTTAACACATTATCATAATTGATATTATTGGTTTGATTGCATAATATGCTTCTTACTCCAGGGTAACGAAGCAAGTTTTCTAGTTGTGCAGCAGCAGCTTGAAGATTTTTTGAAATAGTTTCTCTACCAATAGCATCTTTATAGAAAGTTTTTTTGAAATAGCCTAATTGAATGGAATATTTTTCTGCTAAATCTGGAATTTCGTTCATTTGTTCTGCCATTTCTTCAATTAAATCGAAATTATTTAATAATTTTAATAGATTATCAAGGGTAGGTAAAGTATTTTCATGTATAATTGGATGCATCTCTTTTAATAAGATAGTTAAATTTTCAATAGCTTGTGTGACAATGTTTTGGTTGAATGCAATGGTAGAAGATACATAAGCTTGATTATATTCGATATTGGCATCATACATTCTTTTTAAAATAGATGAAATTGCTAAAGCGGTTTTGATAGGATCTTTAAATGCAAATGGATTCAAACCAATTGAACTAGGGTTGTTAGGGTCAATAATATGATACTTTAATCCAAAATTATTAGCAACTTCTTGTATATGAGATAACGATTCATAGTCTGGTGCCAAATAAGTAAGTCCTAAATCCTTATAAACCGAATTTTCTGCGTCATAAGAAAAGGTAAGTTTAGATACATATGCTTTAAAGATTTTTTCCTTTGTTGAAACAGGGGTAAGCATGTTTAAAGAAAAATTTTGATTGATGTAATCGTTCGCATATGGACAATTTAAATTGGCAAGTCCAGTTCGTAATGCTGTAAATCCAACTTCTTTAGAAGCTTCTTTTAAGAAATATTTTTTTTCAAAGTCTCTAGCAATCATTGGTTCGAAAATCATGGAAGTTTTTCCAGCACCAGAAGTTCCAACAACTAAAGTAGCTTCGTATCTTCTATTTTCAGGTATTTTTATAATTTTGGAGGAAGCGTTATCTTTACAAAGAATCATTTCACAAGTGTATGGTCCAGTTCCTTCTGTTTTATTAGATAAATCAATTCCTTTATAATCAAAAATCGAATCTTGAATATCTTTAATATCGTTTACTTTCATATATAAAAACTTAAATAATGGGTAAAACGAACATACTGGGATATACCAAGCAAGTGCTGAAAAGGCAGGTTGTATTAAATCCATAAAAGTACTGATAATATAACTGTAATTTGGAACAGAAAATAACAATAACCAACCGAACCTGTTAGACCATTGAATAATCATAGAGATAACGATTAAATATAAAATAGTAACGTATAAATAAAGAAAAGATAATTTAATTTTATTATGTGTTACAAATTTTGAGGCATAGGAAAAATAAAATGCAAAAACAGGGCATGCTAAAGCAAGTGTGTATTTTATCGGTCCCCAATATGATACAGATATTCCAGAAAATCCAATAAACAAGATTTCGACAACTCGATCGATGACAATATAAATTGAAAAAAGTGTCAAAATATAAGTTGCAAAGGTATTTCTATCGGTTTTTAATTTTTTAAGAAATTGATCAATATATTTCACGCGTTTTTCACCACTTTCTAATTCAAAATAATTTTTTACATATATAATACTATTATCTAACAAAATTGAAAAAAAAACAAGGGGTTTTGCGAAAAAAAGATAGATTTTATTCAAAAATATGTCTTAATTTACTTTTTTTAGAATATTTATAAAAAAGTATTGAAACAATTTATAAAACACAATATAATATAATTTAAAATAAAAAGAGGTAGAAAATATGTCAATGATGAAAAAAGAAGGGTTTATGCAAGGTGTTCTTGCACTTATGTGCTCGCAGGTTATTATCAAAATATTAGGTTTAATTTATAGCATGTATTTGACTAACCGTGAAGGTTTTGGAGATAGTGGAAATGCAATCTATATGAGTGGATATCAAGTGTATGCATTGCTTTTGACGTTATCCTCAATTGGTGTACCAAATGCAATTTCAAAATTAGTATCTGAAAAATTAGCAGTGGGTGACAGAAAAGGAGCTGACAGAATTTTTAAAATTGCTTTTGTAACTTTTGCATTTATTGGATTTGTTGGAACACTTTTATTGTATTTGGGTGCTGGTGTGATTGCGACAGCTTGGCTTCAAATTCCAGAAGCAGAATATACACTTATGACGTTATCACCAGCTATTTTCTTTGTATCGATTTCTTCGGTTGTAAGAGGGTATTTTAATGGTAGGCAAAAAATGTCTGCAACAGCGAAATCGCAAACGGTTGAACAAGTTTTTAAAACAGCGCTTACAATTATTATTGTAGAAATTGTAGCAATTTGTACCAAAGTAAACACAGAGCTAATGGCAGCAGGTGCTAATTTGGCGACAACATTTGCGACTTTTTTAAGTTTTTCCTATATTTATGCATTATACAAAATGAATCGAAGAGAAGAAGCAAGAACTTTAGAAAAAAATGTAAGAACAACAAAGGAAAGTGCAAAATCCATCATTAAGAAAATTTTGGCTGTTTCTATTCCAATTTCACTTAGTTCTTTAATATCCGCAATTAATAAAAATATTGATTCAGTTACTGTTGTGAGAATTCTAAAACCGCTTATTGGAGAAGCGACAGCCAAGGCAAAATATGGAATCTTAAGTTCGAAAGTTGATATTTTAACTTCCATGCCACTTGCATTTAATATTGCATTTGCAACAGCATTAGTGCCTGCTATATCTGCTGCACGTGTGAAAAATGATGTAGAAACAATCAATAAAAGACTACGTTTTTCAATTTTAATTACGATTTTAATTGGTTTACCATGTACATTTGGTATGTTTATATATGCAACGCAAATCTTGGAGTTATTATTTCCTAATGCAAGTTCTGGTGGAACTTTGCTTGCGATTTCTGCCTTTACCATTATTTTTACGGTACTTGCTCAAACGATTAATGGTG
>CANBLA010000139.1 GCA_947369305.1 uncultured Clostridia bacterium | reverse complement strand
TCTCTCGCGTGATCAACGCGCGGTACCAAACTAGATTTTATCACCCAATCTGGCAAACCAATGTCCCTCTGACCGAAGAGCGGGTGTCAAGAGGGCAGCGCCCTTTGCGGGATTTTTAAGGGTAGCACCCTTAAAGCTCCAACGGCTATTCTACAATTGCAAGAATATCTGATTGTTTAACAATAATATATTCTTCGCCCTCATACTTTATTTCCGTACCAGAATATTTGCTCATAATAACTTTGTCACCAACTTTAATATTCATTTCTATTTTCTTTCCATCTTCCATCTTTCCTGGTCCAACTTCTATAACCTCTGCAATTTGTGGTTTTTCTTGCGAACCAGAAGATAATATAATCCCACTTTTGGTAGTTTCTTCCGCATCTTTCATTTTTAATAAAACGCGATCTTCTAATGGTTTTATCATATCAATCCCTCCTTTTTTATTTTAAAGCAAATTAGCAGTCAATGTATTCGACTGCTAATACTTTATACCCATTTTCAAAAAATGTCAATAGTTTTTTATCATTTTTTCTTAAATTGTATATTTTTTATATTAGATCCTACAATTTTTATGCCATATTCTTTGAAAATATTCACACTAGAATTCAAATTTTCTTCCTCTATGATATATGCATTTGCATAACTTTTTATGACAGAAGCTACAATTTTTGAAATTCTTTCACGAATTTGCTCGATTAATTCTTCTCTGGAATAATAATTTCTAACTTCGATGACTTTATTGAACAATTTAAGTGGATTTTCAATTTGAAAATCAAAACTTCCTTCCCCATAAAAGTTGTTTTTATGTTTCTTTTTAAGATAAAATTTATTGCCTGTAATGACATCCATATTAAAAAAAAGAAGGCATAAATTATCTTGATTATTTTTGATTTTATAATCGTTTAATTCTTCTGAAAAGGATGTGTTTGGCTCGGTTCTTATGGTGTAGATTCCTTCTTCTTTAACCATATCCAAGATTTGCCCTTTTTTAAAAAGGACTGTGTATTGATTGTTTTTTAGTTTGACAAGATAATGCTGATTTTCGTCTAGTTTTTGTTTGTAGATTAAAATATTATTGTCTAGCTTTGTACATTCTATAATATTGTATTCTTCATCATCTTCAAAAATATTTGAAAAACGCATTTATGCTTTCATCCTCTCTTATCCTCTTTTTTTGATGCATGCTTTAATCATCGCTTTAAACAACGGTGCTGGTCTGTCTGGCCTAGACTTAAATTCTGGATGGAATTGTCCTGCAATAAAGAACGGATGATTTTTGTATTCTACGATTTCTACCAAATTTCCATCTGGAGATGTCCCTGAACAAATTAGACCTGCTTGTTCTAGTTTTTCCTTATAATCATTATTATATTCAAATCGATGTCTATGGCGCTCATGGATATTTTCTTGCTCATAAATTTCATAGGCTAAAGTACCTTTTTTGATTTTGCATGGATAGGTACCTAAACGCATGGTTCCTCCTTTGCTGGTTATCCCTTTTTGCGTTTCCATAATATGTATAACTGGGTTTTGCGTATTGATGTTAAATTCGGCAGAATCAGCATCTTCTATGCCAAGTACATGTTTGGCAAATTCAACAACTGCCATTTGCATACCTAAACAAATTCCTAAAAATGGTATGTTATTTTCTCTGGCATATTTTATAGCAGTAATTTTCCCTTGAATGCCTCGATTACCAAACCCGCCGGGAACTAAAATTCCATCATATTCTCCTAAAATTTCTTGGACATTTTGGTCGTTTATTCCTTCTGAATCAATAAAGCCAATTTCCACATTAGTTCCGTTTGCAAATCCACCATGACGCAAACTTTCTGCAACTGACAAATAAGAATCTTGCAATTGCATATATTTGCCAACTAAAGCTATTTTGACTTGTCCTTTCAAGTTTTTGATGCCAGCAATCATGTTTTCCCATTCTTGGTTTTGTGGCTCTTGTTTATCTAAATTCAATTTTTTGCAAACTGCTTTTGCCAAACCTTCTTTTTCAAGCAATAATGGAACTTCGTATAAGTTGCTTGCCGTTAAATTGGGAATGACATTTTCTGGACGAACATTGCAAAAAAGTGCTATTTTTTTGCGAATATCATTTGGTATTTCGACTTCACTTCTACAAACTAAAATGTCTGGCTTGATTCCAACGGATTGCAAATCTTTTACAGAATGTTGGGTTGGTTTGGATTTTAACTCGTTGGAACCAGAAATAAATGGTAGAAGTGTTACATGGATATACGCAACATCTTCTGGCGCAACTTCTAAGCCGACTTGACGAATGGCTTCAATTAAAGCTAAGCCTTCAATGTCGCCAACGGTTCCTCCTAATTCTGTTATGACAATATCAATATCTTCTCCTTCAAAACTATAAATATTTTCTTTGATTTCATTGGTAATATGCGGAATGACTTGTACGGTTTTTCCTAAGTAGTCACCTCTTCTTTCTTTGTTTAACACGTTTTGATAAATCTTTCCTGAAGTGATACTACAATTTTTGGTTAAATTTACATCAGTAAATCGTTCATAATGTCCCAAATCTAAGTCCGTTTCTGCACCATCGTCTGTGACAAAAACTTCACCATGTTCGTAGGGACTCATCGTTCCGGGATCGACGTTGATATAAGGATCAAATTTTTGGTTAATTACTTGATATCCTCTATTTTTTAATAATCTTCCTAAAGAAGAGGCTGTAATTCCTTTTCCAAGTCCAGATACTACTCCACCTGTGATAAATATGTATTTTGTTCCCATAATTTCCTCCTAATTTCATATTGAAAAACAAAAAAACAGATTAAAAGAGTTTTTTTTTAATCTGTTTTTGTAAGTTCTCGGTTTCTATATTTTTATTGTAACATATTTGATTTTTAAAATCAAGTAGTTTTATAAAATTCATAAAAAAATTAAGGTACGCAACCTTAACTTCTTAATTTTCATTACTAGCTTTTTTTACTATTACTTCTTTTCCGTCATAATATCCGCAGTTTGAACATACTGTATGTGGTAATACTGGCTCATGACAATGTGAACATGTTCCAAAATTTTTTTCTTCTAATTTCCAATTTGCTCTTCGTAAACTTGTTCTTCTTTTTGACCATCTTCTTTTTGGTTGTGCCATTTTTATCCCTCCTTATCCTTCTAAAGTATTTTTATCTATACTTAAAATATTATTTTTCAAATTTCACCTAATTAGTATATAACTTTTTTTAAACTTTGTCAAGGAATTTTTTTAGATTTCTTAAAATTAATATGGCGGAGAGTGTGGGATTTGAACCCAGATCGGAAGAGCGTCGTGTAGGGAAAGAGTGTCTTTTTTTGTGTTTTT
>CANBLA010000138.1 GCA_947369305.1 uncultured Clostridia bacterium | reverse complement strand
GGCAACTATTTTCTGAATTAGATAAAGATTGTGAAATCGAGATGTATTTGGATGGTACAGCCAAAGTTTCTTTGCCAAATTTAAATAAAATTGTTATTGAAAAGCTATTTAAAAGTACGAAAGAAGGAACAAGAATAAATTATGGTGCGGCAACTTATATCTTAGATCAAGAAGAGTTTTACAAACATCAAGAAGAAATTATTGAAGATAAAAAGGTAAATCGAAAAGTATTAGTCAAAATGGGGAAAAACGGAACCGCAGATAAAGTAATTCATTCGACAACTTGGGGAAAGGATGTAAAACAAAGTTTGGAAGTTTCACAAGAAAATGGTTATAGTGAAAAGAGAATAGCACGAATTGATGCACTTATCAACAGAATTGAAAAAGCGAGAGAATTAATAGATTAATCAAAAAGGGAAAATGAATATGAAAAATATAGTAACTGATGTAATCGATTTCATAAAAGACAACAAAAACATTTTTGATAAAATTAAAAAGGAAGATGATGAAGTTTTTAAATTTGATTTTCATATTAATCAATGCATAGATAACTTGTCAAAATACAAAAATGAGAAAATAAAGGAAACAAATTCGAAAAAAATTCTGGTTAGCCATTATGGGAATCCATACATAACAGCGATGCTTTGTATGGAAGCGGTTCTTCATAAGTGTGAACTTATCATTGGTATAGAAAATATTTGCTATGGATTAAATTTGGCAATTGTAAAAATTGTTAATGATGTTCTAAAAGAACAAAAAATCGATATACAAATTTGCTTGAAAACCAATATAACCAATCAAGATATTCAAACAATGCAGTTAGATAAACTTGTTTGTCTAGGAAACTTAAATGCTTATATGAACTTTAGGAAAATAAAGCAAACAAAAGTAGAGTATGTTCCTTTTTTGGATATTGTGATTTATTATGATTCAGTCGAATTTGAAGAATTAACCGAGGATATAAGAAATTATGCAATTCAGAATTTATATGAAATAGAAATTTTTGATGAAACGGAAGATTTGGAAGAAGTAATCAATTTAATAAACCAAGATTTTCCTAGATTTTGTGCAATTATTTTAAGCAAAGATAAGCAAAAACAAGAAAAATTCGAAAAAGATATTACTTCGAAAATTCTTTGTGTGAATGAAAATCCTTTTCGCAAATTTGAAATGAAAATTCCTAAAAACATATTTTAAATTAAGTTTGGAGATGATAAAATATTCGTTGTCTCCAATTTTTTCTTGCTTAAAAATAATTTCTGCGATATAATATAACTCACAAAGATAAATAGAGATGTACCAATCATATGTAACTTACATAAACTATCTTAGGTGATGAAAATGAAAGAAAAAGAATATAATAGACAAAAATGTATAGAATATGCAAATCAATGGGCACTTTTAAGGAATCCTAAGTATTATGACTATGAAAAAATTGGTGGAGATTGCACGAATTTTGCATCACAATGCATTTATGCAGGAAGTGGTGTAATGAATGAAAAGACTTGGTATTATCGAAATGCTAATCAAAAATCGCCATCTTGGACAGGAGTGGAATTTTTATATGATTTTCTAATCCATAATCAAGAACAAGGTCCACATGGAATGGAAATTCCACAAAATCAGATTGAAATTGGTGATTTGATACAATTATCAAGCAATGGAGGAAGATTTACACATAGCTTGATGGTGGTAGAAATTGAAAATCCGAATGATTTAAGTGATATTTATGTGGATACACATTCTTTCGATGCTTTAAGAAGGTCTGTTGGAACGTATGATTTCAAAAAGATACGATTTATTCATATAAATAAAGTTTACTTTTAAATAAAGGAGGAAACATGAGAATAGCCATTATATCAGATATACATGGAAATCTAGAGGCTTTAAAAACAGCATTAAACGATATTCAAAAACGAAATATTGATAAAATTTTTTGTTTAGGTGACATTGTGGAAAAAGGTTGTCATGCAGAAGAATGCGTTAAATTAGTAAGAGAAAATTGCGAAGTTGTGGTGCAGGGAAATTGTGATGTAGATATAGATCCATCTGTTTATTCAATAAGCAAACATAATATTCCAGTTGAATTAATGCAAAAAAGGGCAAATTGGCTAAAAAGTTTGCTATCAGAAGAGACGAAAGAATATTTACTAAACTTGCCATTTTCCTATGAATTTTATATGAGTGGAAGTCTGGTTCGTCTATTTCATGCCCATCCGGAAAAGAAAACAGGGGTTATCATCAATGAAGATTGTTATGAAACAAAATATCGAATGTTTGAGCCAAGTAAAAATACGGTCTCACAAAAAGTAGCAGATGTAGTCATTTATGGACATTTGCATGCACCGTTTATGAATAAATTGTATAATAAAACATTAATTAATGTTGGGAGTGTCGGAAACAGTTTTAATGTGGTGCGAGATGATGAAAAAGATAGCCATGTTTTAGAAACGACGGCAGTTCATTATTTGATTTTGGATGGTGAATTTGGAAGTAAAGAATATGGGGCTAATTTCAGTTTTGAATTTGTACGCATTCCATATGATATTGATAAAGAATTAGAAGATTTAAATCAAAATATCGAGCCAGAAGCGTATGAGAAAGAGCTAAGAGAAGGTCGTTATAGAAATATGAGTAAGATTCTGGAGAAGAAAAGGGAATTAGAGAAGGGGAATTTATGAGAGATTTAAGAATTCAAAAGTTAGCACATAATTTAATTCATTATTCTGTGAAATTAAAAGAAAATGAAAAATTATTAATTGAAATAATTGGTGAAGATGGAATGCTACTGGCGAAAGAATTAATGAAAGAAGCCTATAAAATCAAGGCGATGCCGTTTTTTAATATCATTGATCAATCATTATTAAAGGATATGTTAGCTGGTCTTACAGAAGAGCAAATCAAATTATATGCCAAACATGATGCCAGTAGAATGCAAGATATGGATGCTTATATTGGAATACGAGCTTCCAAAAATACATCAGAATTAGCTGGAATTGATGATGGAAAATTGAAATTATATAATGAGTTTTATACGGTTCCAGTTCATTTTGTGGAAAGAGTAAAACATACAAAATGGTGTATTTTAAGATATCCCAATGATTCGATGGCTCAAATGAGTAAAATGAGCTTGGAAGATTTTGAGGATTTTTATTTTAATGTATGTAATTTGAATTATCAAAAAATGTCCCAAGCAGCGGATGCTTTGGTGGAACTTATGAATCGAACAGATAAAGTGCATATTGTTGGTCAGGGAACAGATTTGACATTTAGCATAAAAGGAATTCCAGCTGAAAAATATATGGGAAGTTTCAACATTCCAGATGGTGAAGTGGCATCTAGCCCAGTTAAAAATAGTGTAAACGGT
>CANBLA010000137.1 GCA_947369305.1 uncultured Clostridia bacterium | reverse complement strand
ATGAATATCAAGATACGAATAAAGCACAATTTACATTAGTTACCTTATTGGCAAGCAAGTTTGGAAACATCACAGTGGTAGGTGACAATGACCAAGGAATTTATTCCTTTAGAGGGGCAGATATTAGCAATATTTTAAATTTTGAAAAGGACTTTCCGGGTACAAGAATCATTAAGTTAGAGCAAAATTATCGTTGTACTCAAAGTGTTTTAAATGCAGCCAATGAAGTAATTAAAAACAATGAAACTAAATATGAAAAAAAATTGTGGACAAGCAATGAAGCAGGCAGTTTACCGAAAGTTTATCGAGGCGATAATGAATATGACGAAGCCAATTATATTGTTAGTCAAATCAATACTTTGCGTAGAGAAGAATATTATAAATATTCAGACTTTGCGGTTTTGTATCGAATGAATACACAGTCACGTAGTATCGAAGATATTTTGCGTAGAGAGAATATTGCATACAAAATTATTGGTGGTTTGAAATTCTATGAAAGAAAAGAAATCAAAGATATTATTGCTTATTTAAGATTAATTCATAATACTTCTGATAACTTGAGTTTAACAAGAATTATCAATGAACCAAAACGTGGTATTGGAAAAACAAGCTTAGATAAGGTTGAGCAAATAGCAAATAGTCATGGAATTTCGATGTATGAAGTTATTAAAAGAGCGGATGAATTTGGTTTAAATCGTGTGTTTGGGAATACAAGAGAATTCATTGAAAGTATAGAGGAGTTGCGTGATATAAAAGAGATAAAAGTTATTTCAGAACTTATCAAAGATACTTTGAAAAAAACAGGATATATGCAAAGTTTAAAAGATGAAAATACGATTGAAGCAGAAAATAGGATTGAAAACTTAGATGAGTTTTTAACAGTTGCTATTGAATTTGAAGAACAGTCTGCAGATAATTCATTAACTGAGTTTTTAGAAGGAATTACCTTAAGTTCTGATTTAGACAATATGGAAGAAACCGAAGAATCTGTGACATTAATGACGTTGCATAGTGCAAAAGGACTTGAATTTCCAGCTGTCTTTTTAGTGGGAATGGAAGAAGGAATTTTTCCGGGGTATAAATCAATTGGGGAGCCAAAAGAATTAGAAGAAGAGCGCAGATTGTGTTATGTTGGAATTACACGTGCAAAGGAAAAATTGTTTATGACATGTGCTAAACAAAGAACAATTTTTGGTTCAACAAGTTTTAATGCAGTTTCTAGATTTATTAAAGAAATTCCAGCTAATTTATTGGATGGTTATGATGAATTTATATCAAGTAGTCATGAGAATTTTTCTGAAAGTCGTTATGAATGGAGTTATGGAAAATCAGATAATAGTGGTTTTATAACGGAGTATAAAAGCAATCCGATTCCGAGAAAGGCGACTGCATCAAGTTATGGATTTAAAAGTGCAGAAAGCTTTTTAGCTAATTTAGAGCAATCCAAAAATAAGAATAATATCGATTTAGGGGCGTATCAATCTGGTGTTAAGGTGTTTCATAAAAAGTTTGGAGAAGGAAGAATTAATTCTGTTGAGGTAGAGGGTGACGATTTGAAAGTTGACATTGATTTTGAAAAAGCAGGACGTAAAAGATTGATGGCAAAGTTTGCTGGGTTGGAGATTATGGAATAAAACATTTGCAAAATCTCCTCAAATAAGTTATAATAAAAAAATGAGAATACAAGGAGGTTTAAAAATGCTTATTTCAAATGGAGTTACACTTAGATTTGGCAAGAGAGTCTTATTTGAAGATGTTAATATAAAATTCACAAAGGGAAATTGTTATGGTTTGATTGGTGCAAATGGTGCGGGAAAATCAACTTTCTTGAAAATTTTATCAGGTGAAATTGAGCCAAACAAAGGTGAAATTGTCCTTGATAAAGGCGAAAGATTATCCATGCTAAAGCAAGATCACTATGCATTTGAAGGTTATACGGTTTTAGATACGGTTATGATGGGAAATAGCGAATTATATAGAATTATGAAAGAGAAGGATGAAATCTATAGCAAGCCAGATTTTTCAGAAGCAGATGGCATGAAAGCAGCAAAATTAGAAGAACGTTTTGCTGAATTAGATGGCTGGAATGCTGAGTCAGATGCGTCTAAATTATTAAATGACTTAGGAATTGAGAGTGAGTTGCATTACAAGTATATGAGTGAAGTCGAAGCAAGGGACAAAGTTAAAATCTTGCTAGCACAAGCTTTATTTGGCAATCCAGATGTACTTTTGCTTGATGAGCCGACGAATGATTTGGATATTAAAACGATCAATTGGTTGCAAGATTTTTTAATTGATTTTGAAAATACTGTTATTGTTGTATCTCATGACAGATATTTTTTGAACAAAGTTTGCACGCATATTGCAGATGTAGACTTTGGGAAAATTAAAGTGTATCCGGGAAATTATGATTTTTGGTATGAATCAAGTCAATTGGCTTTAAAACAAATGAAAGAAGCCAATAAAAAGAAGGAAGAGCGTATTAAAGAATTACAAGAATTCATTGCGCGATTTAGTGCGAATGCTTCTAAGTCAAAACAGGCAACTTCAAGAAAAAAATCTTTGGAAAAAATTGAACTTGAGGAAATTAAACCATCTAACCGAAAATATCCATATGTTGATTTTAAGCCAGATCGAGAGCAAGGAAAAGAAGTTTTAGAAATCAAAAATTTGACAAAAACGATTAACGGAGAGAAAATCTTGGATAATATTAGTTTCACAATTAAAAGAGAGGATAAAATTGCTTTGCTTTGTGACAACGAAATTGCAAAAACTGTATTATTCCAAATATTAGCGGGTGAGGTTGAGCCAGATTCTGGCGAGATTATTTGGGGAACTACGATTACAAGAGACTACTTTCCAAAAGATAATAATTATTTGTTTGAAGGGGACTTGACAATTGTAGATTGGTTAAGGCAATATTCGAAAGATCCAGATGAAACGTATGTAAGAGGATTTTTAGGACGTATGTTATTTTCTGGGGAAGAAGCTTTGAAAAAAGTAAATGTAATGTCTGGTGGAGAAAAAGTGCGCTGTGTTTTGTCAAAGTTAATGCTTTCAGGAGCCAATTTCTTGATTTTTGACGAACCTACTAACCATTTAGATATGGAATCTATCACGGCATTAAATGAAGGAATGCAAAAATATAAAGGAATTATGCTATTTACTTCGCATGACCATCAATTAACACAAACGGTTGCTAATAAAATTGTGGATATTACAAATAATCAAGTAATTGTGCGAGAATGTAGTTATGATGAATATTTAGAAGAAAAATAAAAAACAACATGTACGAATATTGAATTCGTGCATGTTATTTTTAACTTTAGGAGAAAACCCCCAGCTATGCTGGGGGAAGCAGAAAGCTTATAGA
>CANBLA010000136.1 GCA_947369305.1 uncultured Clostridia bacterium | reverse complement strand
GGTTGAATGCACACAATATTTGGAATTCCATGTTCAATATATTCCACCATTTCCGCCGTTAAAAACCAACCTTCACCTGTTTGATTTCCAATGGATAAAATATTTTTCACTTTGCTTTCCAACTCCCAAATATCACAAGGCAATAAATAATCTTTTTTCGAATTTTTTAATGCTTTTATATTATCTTTTTCAAAAAGAGCAATTAATTTTAAAACAATTTTAAATATAGCAGATTTCATTTTATCAGTATGTAACAAGGCATGATTTGTAATTTTATGTGTGCAAATAAATTTTAAAAATCCCATAAAATCTGGTGAAATAACCTCAGCACCTTCTTGTTCTAAAACATCAACAATATAATTATTTCCAAAAGGATGATATTTAATCAATACTTCACCCACAATACCAACTTTTGGTTTTTCTTCACTTAAATCAAGTTCAATATCTTCGAAATCTTCTACAATTTCATAAATACTCTTTTTAAATTCTGACAAAGTCGAATTTGCTACCAATTTTTTGCATTTTTCCATCCAATACTCAAACTTTTCTTGTGTTTCACCCTTATGTACTTCATAAGCTCTATTTTTATAAAGCAATTTCTGCAATAAATCGCCATATAAAACGCCTTTCAACATTTTTTCAATCATTTTTGCGTTAATTTTAAATCCATTTGCTTTTTCCATTCCTACAATATTAAATGAAACCACAGGAACATTTGGATATCCAGCATCTTTCAATGCTTTTCGAATAAATCCAATATAATTTGTTGCACGGCATCCACCGCCTGTTTGAGACATAATTAAAGCAGTTTTATTAGCATCATATTTTCCACTTTCCAAAGCTTCAATCATTTGCCCAGTCGTCAAAATAGATGGATAGCAAGCATCATTATTTACGTATTTTAAACCAGTTTCAACAGTATGTTCGGTACAATCCTTTAACAATTTCACATTGTATCCCAAAGATTGCATCGCTGCCTCTAACAAATCAAAATGAATTGGAGCCATTTGTGGACACAAAATGGTATAACCATCTTCTTTCATATTTTTCGTAAAGAATTTTTTGTTAATTTCATAATTTCCCAATTTTTCAGGTGATTTTTTATTCGCCAATCGTTTATTCATACTTGCCAAAAGTGAACGAACACGAATACGAATTGCACCTAAATTATTGATTTCGTCAATTTTAATCAAAGTATACATATTATCATAACTTTTCAAGATTTCTTCCACTTGGTCAGTTGTAACAGCGTCAACACCGCAACCAAATGAATTCAACTGTATCATTTCCAAATAATCATGTTTTCCCACAAAATCCGCTGATGCATACAATCTCGAATGATAAACCCACTGATTTACTACACGAATCGGTTTCTTAATTTCACCTTGATTTTCAATACTATCCTCAGATAACACGCATAAACCAAGCGAAGTAATTAACGTATCAATTCCATGATTTACTTCAGGGTCAACATGATAAGGTCTTCCCGCTAAAACAATTCCACGCAAATCATTTTTTTCAATATATTCTAAAACTTCCTTCCCTTTGTTACGCACATCTTTTTTATACTTCTGATATTCTTCCTCTGCTTTTTCTGCCGCTATTTTCAATTCCGACTTGCTAAAATTATATTCCTTAAACTCCTCCAAAGACGAAATTACTTTTACTAAATTTTTCATATTATCAATTGGCAAGAAAGAATTAATATATTTAATATCTTTCAATTCCTCTACATTATTTTTTATAACCTCCGAGTACGAAATAACAATCGGACAATTATAATGATTATCCGCCACGTCATGTTCTTTTCGCGAATACGGAATACAAGGATAAAATATTGTCTTAATTCCTTGTTCCAACAAACTCATAATATGCCCATGAGCCAATTTTGCAGGATAACAAACCGATTCAGAAGGCATCGATTCAATTCCTTTTTCATATGTTTTACGATTACTTTTTTCAGAAATAACCACACGAAATCCCAAATTTGTAAAAAACGTAAACCAGAATGGATAATCTTCATACATATTTAAAACTCTAGGAATACCAATTATTCCACGTTTTGCTTCTGTTTCTTCCAATGGTGTATAACCAAACAATCGCTCATATTTATATTGATACAAATTTGGTAAATCTTGATTTTTCGAAGTTTCTCCACTTCCTTTTTCGCAACGATTCCCCGAAATAAATTTTTTGCCATTATCAAACATATTAATCGTAAGCAAACATTGATTTTCACAGCCATTACAACGCGTATGTGTAATTTTTATATCCAGTTTATCCAGTTCTTCCGCTTTCAAAACAGTTGAAAAATACTCCATATCCATATTCGCAATAAATTGCTCTTTTGCAAGAAGTGCAACACCATATGCTCCCATTAATCCAGCAATATTTGGTCTTACCACTTCACGACCAACAATGGATTCGAAACTGCGTAAAACAGCATCATTATAAAAAGTTCCACCTTGTACCACAATATGTTCACCCAAAGTTTTTACATCTCTTACCTTCATCACTTTTTGAATCGCATTTTTTATAATAGAATACGAAAGTCCAGCCGAAATATCTCCAACTGAAGCCCCTTCCTTTTGGGCTTGTTTAATTTTCGAATTCATAAAAACAGTACAACGTGATCCCAAATCCACAGGCGTTTTCGAATTCAAAGCTTCTTTCACAAATTCCTCAATCGAAATGCCCAAACTTTTTGCAAATGTTTCCAAAAATGAGCCACAACCAGACGAACAAGCTTCATTTAGCATAATATTATCAATTGTATCATCTTTAATTTTGATATATTTCATATCTTGTCCACCAATATCAATAATACTCGAAACATTTGGCTCAAACTCTTTTGCAGCCGTATAATGCGCAATTGTTTCAATTTCGTTTAAATCAATATTCAGTCCTGTCTGAATCAATTTTTCACCATAACCAGTAACGCCACTAAAACGTAAATTTGCAGTTTCTGGCAAAACTTTATATAATTCTTTCAACATTTCAATCACAGAAGTAAGCGGATTTCCATTGTTATTACGATATAAAGAATATAAAATTTCATTTTTTTCATTAATTAAAACAAGCTTTGTTGTTGTAGAACCTGCATCAATTCCTAAATAGCAGTTTCCAGAAAAATTTTCCAAAGAAGTTTCACGAACAGTGTGTTTTGCATGTCTTTCTTTAAATTCTTCATAATCTTGTTTTGTTGCAAATAAAGCTGGCAAAGGTTTGCTTTCTGTATAATTTGACTTTTCGAATTTTTTTAAATTTTTTTCTAATGTTTTAGTAGAAATCCATTCGGTTTCTACAGAGGAAAAAGCAGCGCCAGTTGCAACAAATAAATGAGCATTTTCTGGAACAATGATTTCAAGATCGGAAGAGCACACGTCTG
>CANBLA010000135.1 GCA_947369305.1 uncultured Clostridia bacterium | reverse complement strand
AACGATTGAAAAAATTTAAAGTCAGAACCATTGAGTTGGGTGTTCAATCAACGAATGACTATATTTTGAAATGTTCAAAAAGAGGACACACTTATGAAGATGTAAAACGTGCGTCTCGTTTGATTCGCCTTTTTGGGTTTACTTTAGGACATCAAATGATGGTTGGGCTTCCAGAAAGTACACGATTGGATGAATTAAATACAGCGCGTGATTTAGCGAAATTAAAACCGAAAATGATTCGTATTTATCCTGTTTTGGTGATTAAGGATACACAGTTAGAGCAGGAATATTTAAGTGGAAAATTTGAACCGTTGGAACTTTTTCAAGCAGTTGAAATTTGTAAGGAACTTACACAATTTTTTGAGAAAAGAAGAATTAATGTTATTCATATTGGACTTCAGAATACAGAAACAATTACTAATCCTCAAAAACAAGAAAGTCAAGTAGTAGCACGGACCATATCATGAAAATATGAGAGAATTGGTAGATACAGCTTATTATTATGATTTGATTGTTGAAAAGCTTAAGAGAATTAATACGAAGGCAAAAGAGATTCAAATTACGGTTAATCCCAAGATTGTCAATGATGTGATTGGTTACAAAAAAGAAAACATTGAGAAGATTAGAGAAAATTATAACTTAGAGGTTGTCGTAAAACAAAATGAAAAGTTAAAGGTTAAAAAAATGGATGTTCAAATTACTAAAACATACAAAGAATTTGCTGATGATAATGAAATTTATACAAAGCGAAAATAGAATAAGATTTCCAATTTCATCCATACTATAGATAGGGGTACGGGGCACCGTGCCTTTATTATGGATGAAAAGGAAATGAAAAATATGCAGAAAATAAAAAATATTCTAAAAGAATATATATTATTTGTTGTGGGAAGTATTTTGGCAGCATTTGGAACAGCTTGCTTTTTGTTGCCAAATCAATTATCAAGTGGTGGATTTTCAGGGATTGCAACGATTTTGTATTATTTGTTTGGGATTAAAATGGGAACAACGATTATGTTTTTAAATATTCCAGTTTTTATATTTGCGTATATTCGAGAAGGAAAAGGTTTTGTGTTAAAAACAATTGTGTCAACCTTTGTTTTTTCAGAAGCGATTAATTTGTTTGAAAAAGTAAATCCTTTTACAACTGATAAGATTTTGGCAAGTGTGTATGGAGGAATTGTTATCGGAATAGGTTTGGCGCTTGTTTTTAAGGGAAAAAGCTCAACAGGTGGTACAGATTTGATGGCAAATATTATTGTGAGCTATAACAATGAAATCAGCATTGGAAGAGTATTACAAGGACTGGATATTTTTGTGGTGTTTTTAAATATCGTGTTTTTGGGTGAAATTGAAATTGGTTTATATTCTGCAATTGCAATTTATATAATTAATAAAATGTTGGACTTGGTGTTTGAAGGAATTAATTTTAGTAAAATGATTTATATCATTTCAGAAAAGCAAGAAGAAATTGCTCATATGATTCATCAAGAAATTAGAAGAGGTGCTACTGGTATTTATGGAGAAGGGTTATATACCAAGAAAGAAAGAACAATTATTATGTGTGTGGCAAAAAGAAAACATATTGCTAGAATAAAGGAAATTTCAAAGCAAATAGATGAAAATGCTTTTATGATTATAACCGATGCGCGCGAAGTATATGGATTAGGATTTAAAAATTAGTGGAATTTTTATTTGAAAAATATTGTCATTTTTGGTAAATTTATATATAATAAGAAAATAAAGTACAAGGAGAAATGTCGAAATGAACCAAAAAAATTATAAAAAAAGTAAAATAATAAAAATATTCATTCTGCTTTTACTTATTATGCTTATAGCTACATGTGTGGTATATAGTTTTTATGTCAAAAAAAATGGAAAGGAAACTTTGAAAAACGAATTTTTTAGATATATTGGAAATCATGATTTGAATTTTTTTATAGAAAATCCAATTTATAGCCAAATAACAGAAAAGTTAGCGCAGGAAAACTATGCTTCAAGTACTGATGTAAAAATGGCAACAACAATGGAAAATAATATGTTTTCAAAGTTGGACTTAGCTAAATTCGAATTACATTATGATATACAAAAAGATAATAAAGAAGACAAGTATTGCAATAAATTAGATATAAAATATTTGGAAAATCCTGTTTTGGTTTTGGACTTTTTAATAAATGCTGAACAATTTGCGGTAAAATCAGATGAAATCGTTAGTAAATATGTAGGGATTAATAGATGTAATTTGCAAAATACAGCCAATCAGCTTTGGGAAACGGAAGTGAATTTATTGCCAGCAAAAAAATTGAAGAATTTTGTGATAGATCGAGAACCAATAGAATTTGAGAAAATTATTGAATCTTCTCAATTAGCAAATTACATGAATTTGGCAAAAGAGATTATTTCGAATGGCAACTTTTCAAAAAAAGAAAATGTGCTTGTAACATTAGATTCAGAGCAAATCCAAACAACGGAATATACGGTAGAATTAGATAATATGCAAACCAACCAATTGTGGAGTGCGCTATCTAAAGAGTTATCTCAAGATGATGAATGGATGAATGAGTTGGTGGTGAAGAATGTTCAGAATTTCGAAGAAGAATCAGGAGTTTTGGACTATATTGATAATGACAATGTATCAGAAATACGAGGAGAAGAAAATAATTTTAACACTTCTCTTAGTATTTGGGGAGAGAATACAGCAGCAGAAAATACGATTACAAATCAAACTAATTCAGTAGATAATAGGGTAGAAAATAATACAGTAACCAATAATACAGCTGAAAATGTAACACAAATTGGTAATCAAATTCACTTAAATACAACAGAAAATAATACGGTACAAGAAGAAAATATACAAGAAACAGAAAATGACCAGTCACAAGAACAAGAAATACCAAACGAACCGACAGAAATGCCTCAGCAAGAACCAAGTAATACAGCTACAATGGAAAATAGGATAGAAGAAGATAATGTAAGAAGACAAGGATTTATAGGCATAAACGAAGAAACTGAAAATCCAGAAGAAGAGAGTTTTATTATTGGAGAAAATTATGAAGAAACACTAAAAAATATTGAAAAATTGGTGCAAAAGATAGATTGGACTTCGTATCTCATAAGTGGAGCTAGGGCAAACTGTTCACAAGAAGAATTGGCCCAAAGTTTGCAAACAATGTTAGAGAAAAAAATAGAGGAGAATAATCGTTTAAAAATAAAACTTTATGTTCAGGAAAGTCGATTAGTAAAATTAAATTTTGAGCTTTTGGAGACAGAAGAAAGTTTAGATATTGAATTTATTTCTAAAGCAGAAAATGAAAAATATTTATTGCTTACTCTTCTAAAAGGAAAGGAAGAAAAGGCTAATGGCTCTAAGATTACTTTTTATAAAAAAGAAAGTGATGCAATAACCAAAACTAAAATCAATATCCATAAAATACATC
>CANBLA010000134.1 GCA_947369305.1 uncultured Clostridia bacterium | reverse complement strand
AAACAAATAAAAAGTATTTTAGAAAATTCTTTTCGGCTGGATATTCCCCTCGATACACATCAATTGCGTAGCCAAGACTCATGAAAGTATAGAACGAAATGCCAAGTGGCAAAATCAAATTCCATACAGGCGCTTTAAAGTTAAAGCCAAAAATATTGGCAATGGCTGAAATATTCTCTAATACGAAACCTGTATATTTCATGACCAATAGCATAGAAAGTGTGCCTAAAACTGTTAATGTGATAACGATTTTTTTCTTTTTTTCTACTTTGGTTTTATAGATTTTTTTGGCTTCTTTGGATAAATTTTCTTTGTTTTTTTGCAAATAAGTACGTTGTTTTTGTTCTAATTGATTTAAAATTAACGCACCAAAGTACGTAATGAATGACGCCATTAAAACAAAAATAACATATTTAACAGAAGCACACAAATAAAAATAGGTGCTTGCGACTAGCAAAACAAGCCATTGCAGTTTTTTGGGTACAATGTAATAGCCCAAAAAAACCGCAACAAAAAATACGAGATATTTTAGGGTTGTAAAAATCATTCCATATCCTCCATGATAATGTCTACCATTTCGCCAACGTTTTTCATGCCGATGACATCTTTCATAGAGAATTTGATGTCAAATTCTTCTTCCACAGCAGACACAAGCGTAATGTGTGTTAGCGAATCCCAATCTTCGATGTCAGCTGCGCTTGTAGTTTCTACAACTTCGATGGAATCGTCTTCGAATACCTCTCTAAAAATTTCGTTTAGTTTTTGAAAAATTTCTTCTCTTTTCATATTTTTATCCTCCTAATTTTTATCTTAATCTTTTATGATACATATTTTCCCATTTTTGTCAACTTGACAAATCAGTAAAAATATGCTATAATAAAAGGTTGAGCCTTTATTTTTGCTCTCTTTTTTGCTTAATATTTGTTTTATTAAATTCAAAATCATCTACATTGGCCTCAAATTTTCCGTTTCCTAAATCAGCAAATCCCAATTTTGCATACATTTTCTCTACCATCGCATTTTTCGGTGTTGGAATGTATTCGCTGATGACTTTGGAAAATCCGTTTTCCCTCGCTGTTTCAATGACTTGGTTGATAATGAATTCTTCCATGCCTCTTTTTAAAACACGACAACTCATGAGCCACGTATTTAAAAATACCGTTTTTTCGTCTTGTTTTTCCATAATCACAACACTAATTAATCCATAATCGCCGAATTTATCTTTGAGTGAAAAACTTAACGTCAAGTATTGATCATTGTTTGCAATTTGCTCGATTTCGGCTTCGGTGTAGCGAATGGTTCGCAAATTAAATTGGTTGGAACGCTGGGTTAATTGCGAAATTCGTGGAAATTCAAATTCTTCGAATGGATGCGCTGTTGCAACCATTTCTAAACTTTTTAAATAGTCATCAAAATTTTCGAAATTGCTTTGCATGGTGCTTCTTCCGACTTCAGCTTGGTATTGTTTGGTTCGATCTTTGTCGTTTTCGGAATATGATGCGGTTTCAAATAAATTTAAACTTTTCAAATAACTCAAATACAAAGCGGGATCTTCTGGCAATTCTGGAACTGTAATGTCTGGTATCATTCCTTTGACCAAATTTCTTTCGAAAGGATTATCGTCAATAAAAACGATGCTGTCCATTCCAATGTTGATGGTTTCTTGAATGTATTTGATATTGGTGGCTTTGTCTTCCCAGTTGGCAACAAACATGGAAATATCGTCTAGTTTTAGAATCATGTCAGGATGTTTTTCAAAGGGCTCTTTGGCAATATTTTCATTGTTTTTGCTACAAACTGCAAGGATAATGCCACGATTTTTTAGGTCTTTTAGCCACATTTGGAATTCGGAAAAGGCATGTCCTAAGCCGAGTTCTCCAATTTGAATGGATTTTAAGCCATCGTCGCCAATGACTCCGCCCCACAAGGTATTATCCAAATCTAAAATGGCACATTTTTTAAATTTTCCGTTTAAAGCTTTGATGACATCTAAAACTTGTTTGCTGACTTCTGGCAAAATGTTGGTGGAAAGTGGCATTTTGGCAATATAATATAATTTATCGTCGTGAACCACTTGTCTTCCATAGGTGTTTTGAATGGTGCTTAAATCAATCAAAAATGCGTTTTTGGTTTGACTTGCTAATTCCATTAATGCAAAATTTAATTTTCTTAGTTGATAAATGAAGGAACTTGGGGTTTTATTGGCATAATTTCCAAAGGTTCTGTCATCGATTTCGATAAAATTGAATTGTAGAAGGTTGGTTTTGATTTTGCTGTTTAAGGTTTGCCAGTAATTGTTTATTTTTTGCATGGTTAAATCCGCAAAGTTTTCTCTTTGTTCTGGCGCGGTTTCGCAAAAATTTTCGTATAATTTTTCGGTGGACATGTAAAGCAAAACGGCTTCTGGTTGGTGTTTGTATAGTTCTGATGTGTCGTCCATGATTTGGGCATCGATTTGGTTGTAGTCGCTGTCGAATAGATTTAAGTTGTAACCTTCTTGGTAGCCGTAGCCTTTTAGGGAAGTTGCCAAGTGTTGGGTGGAACAATCGCCTAAAATGGCAAGTTTGTATTCTTTTAAAGCTGTCATATCTTGTTTTGCGTTCTTTTTTAGGGTAATAAATGTTGGATTTTGCATGAAAAATCTCCTTTCTTTTTTTATATGTATTTAAATTTTGTATCAATCATTGCTTAAAAAATTGGTTACTAAACCTTTATCTCTTTCCATAGCAAACAATGTGCTTTCTTCCTTAAACTTAAGTTTATTGATGATTTCTATACATTGCTTATATTCAATTTTTCTTTCATCAATCTTTCCATCCATTTTCTTTAATGTTTTATGGTCATAATCATCTAATAAATCAAGTGCTTTTGAGTAATCTCCAATGACTTTTAAAATTTCTTTCGCGTCATTTCCTTCTAATCTTTCATCGATTCGATTTGCTATATCGATTAATTTTACTGTCTTTTCTAAATATTCTAATCTTCGTTGGTTGACGGCATAGCCTTTTATAATAACATTTTACCAAATTCATAACACTTACCTACTCAACATTTCCACTGCATCTTCTTCATTTTCTACAAAAAATATATCTTTCCCCTGATTGCTTTCATATATAAAATCTTTTAATGGCTTACTTGTATATTTTGAAAAATCCCCATAAATTGCAAATTTAACTTGATAGTTTATAAACTTTTGCAGAATTTCTCCTGCCAATCCTTTGCTTAATATAAAAAATTCATCTATTAAAGCTTCTTTGTTCAATGCTATTTTGTTACAATTTGTTTCATATCTTATCCCCATAACAAAGTCGATTGCTGATTGTGCATCTTTGATGACAATCTCATTACTTTTTACGATTGCTATATCATCTATGCTTTTTATTTCCATTTCATCACTCCTAAATTATAAATTCTACTTCAAATACTCCCCATACTTTTCCTTCAACTTTTCCGTAAACTCCTTTGCTCCCTTTTC